>JAOAAU010000022.1 GCA_026418695.1 Clostridia bacterium | reverse complement strand
TTTCTAACGATCACATGCCGGATCTCCGAATTATTCAGCAACGCAATTTCTTCTTCAGAGGCTATACGAAGGATAAACTCTATTCCCTTTGGCAGTCTTGCAATCTTTTTTAAGACTTCCGCAGTGATCTCGATCATATCCACACCGATACTTTTTAGCGCCCAGCAGAATTCAATGATATCCAGCCGGCTCAGCTTTTTGTTATGGTTGTATACCTCGGGTACAGTCCTGTCAATGACATTGATATATTTTTTAGAACCTAAATCCAGCGCCATATCGCTCACCCTCCAAACCAGAGTATTACCGGGATAAGCAGGTTGATGAAAATAATTGAAATCCATATGCAAACAAGACCCAAAGCATTCTCACTGCCTTGGATCATGTTGATTCAGAATTAGCCGATTTCCAGCCGCTCAACCTTTTTCCCGTTTTCAAAGTGGGATTCTACTATTTCAGCTACATCGTCTACGGTTATTTCCTTATACCAGACCCCTTCGGGATATACCACAACGATGGGACCGGAGCTGCAAATCCCGAAGCAGCCTGTATTGGTCACCATCACATCATCGGACAGGTCTCTTCCGTCAATTTCCTCCATGAACGCCTGAACAATCCTCACGGCATCCTTGGAATGACAGAACCCCTTTTGCTGTCCGTTGATTCTTGAACTTGTACAAACAAACACATGATATTTTGGTTTCTTCATTGTATTTCCCCCTTATATTCTCAAACTACTCTCTCGAGTATTTTTTCTTCAAGCCCCAGGTTTTTTGCCGCTGTCCGGATTCCTTCTTCAATACCGCCGCAGATTTGAATCACTTTGACACCTTTTTCTACAAGGGTTTTTGAAGGGCTGTATCCGATTCTCATGGCCAGCACTGCGTTGCAATCCTCGATGACTTTGATAAGCCGATCAATTTTAGATTCTTTATCATCGCAGTCGGAGGGTCCGGTACAGTACTTTTCAACAGAGCGTTTTTCAACATACCGCACTTCCCCGTCCTGATATCTGTAAATATAGAATTCCTGCACGTGCCCAAAGTGAGCATCAATCATCATTCCCGATTTGGATGCGACAGCAAAGGTATAGGAAACTTTCTCTTTGAGCGGTACTTCTTCACGGGAGCCTCCGCAGGCCTTTGTTCTGAATTCGGAAGAACAGTCATTCTCCAGTGTTCCGATGGCATCCGCCCGGCATTGTTTACAGTGGTACATCTGCTTTAATTCAATCCCGCATTTTTTCCTCATTTCATTCAGTTCCTTGTTGCTGGTCAGCGGCATATCCTCAAAGACACTGCCTTGAGCGGGAATCAGCGGCATAATGTTGGTCATGAATACGCCATAGTCCTTTACCTTCTTGACGACTTCCTCGATATGCCCGTCATTGACCCCCTTGATCATCACAATGTTCACCTTGCAGATAATGTTTTTGGAAGACAGAATCCTCAACCCCTCAAGTTGGTTGGCCAGAAGAATCTCTGCCGCTTCGCGTCCTCTGTACTTTTTGCCGTGATACGTAACTTCCTTGTATATTTTTGCTCCAATCTCCGGATCCACGGTATTGATGGTCACGGTAAAGTGGGTAACACCCAATCTCACCAGCTCCTCCGCATATTCCGGAAGCATTAAGCCATTGGTGGAAAGGCAAAAAGTAATGTCTGGGTCCAGTTCCCGGATCAATTCAATGGATTTTTTGGTGTTCTCAAAATTGGCGAGTGCATCTCCCGGTCCTGCGATTCCAACTACCGTAAGGTTTTTGATCTTATTCCTGACCGCAATGAATTTTGCGGCAGCTTCTTCCGGCGATAAAACCTCACTGGTGACTCCGGGACGGCTTTCGTTGACACAATCAAACTTTCTGTTGCAATAATTACAGGAGATATTGCATCCTGGAGCAACCGGAATGTGCATCCTCGCATTGCCGCATCCGCCGCCGAAGCAGGGGTGGCTTTTGGTCTTCTCTTCCAGAGACTTGCCCGCTTCTACTTCCTTCGTTTCCGCAACTTGTGCTTTGCTTGGCTCTTCATAGTACTTTGTAAACATACTGCTTCTATATTTTTCAAGTTTATTTTCCAGCAAGGTATTGGTAATATCATCCATTAATTTCAATGTACCGTTGTACCCCGTGTATACCAGCCGCTGTCCGCCCACTCTGTCATGGATCGGAAATCCAATCCTCACCAAGGGAATCCCTTCCTTCTCCGTGATTACCTTGCCATCGGAATTGCCGATCAATAGGTTGGCTTTCAGCTCTACCGCAAGCTTCTGAATCGTCTGGAAATCAATATCATCCATAATTTTAGGCTTATCACTGCCTGCCAGGTTCGGGTAGAGTGTTTCCAAGGTTGCTTCCAGGATTTCCTTCATCTTGTCATTTTGTGCTCCCGTGGCTACCAGAACAGGCTTGATCCCATTTTCCAGACAAAGGGTGCTGACTGCAAGCGTCATCTCAGGCTCCCCATAGATCACCGTGCGCCCTTCTGCGTTATGCTTGTGGGAATCAATCATTCCATCCAGCAATCTTCCACGCTCAGCCTGAATTTTTGACGGTACGGAAATGCCGGAAATCTTTGAAAGGATTTCTGTGAAAACATCCGTGTAATCCATTCCCATCGGAATACCACAGCGGTATAAAGGTACTCCGTATTGCTCCTGCAGATATTGCCCGGGTGATAGATTATCGGGAACCGTCAGACTGAACTCAATCGTCGCTTTGGCCCCAGCCATTTTTTGAAGTTCCTCCAGGCTGGTTCCTCCGTCCGGGATTTTCTTATAGGTTTCCTTATAAGGCGCATCCAGTGTCTCTGAAGTGTCCGGGTAGAGTATATATTCCACTCCGAAGCTTTCAAGGATGGACTTGATATTCCGGATATCTCCGGGGCTCAGATTCGAAGTGATCAGATTGATCTTATTATTTTTTTCTGAATTCAAGGGCAGCCCCTTCAGGATACTGACTAAAGCTGCATAGTACCCTTCATATTGGGTGCCTCCATAACCGGGGGTCGAAACCGGTATGATCTTCAAACCCTGTATATTCTCTTCCTGAATAAATTCATCAATAAACCGGCTGATATCCTCACCGATGGTCTCTGCAAGGCAAGTAGTTGCAACCCCTATGATTTCAGGATTATAGAGTGCAATGATATTCTTCAGGCCCTTTTTCAGATTGCTTTCTCCGCCGTAGACTGTTCCCTGCTCCGTCAATGAAGAAGAAGCGATATCAATAGGTTCATTATAGTGCCCGGCCATGTGTCTGCGGATATAGGTACTGCAGCCCTGAGAACCGTGGAGCAGCATCATGCTGTTTTTGACCCCCTTGAAAGCCAGTACAGCCCCTAACGGCATGCACATCTTGCAAGGATTTATATTTAGATTCACAAAATTTCTGTTTTGCATCGTCATCACCCACCTTTTGGGAAAAACTCATGTCAGTCTTTTAGGAAAATTGTTTTGAATTTATTGAAACATTCTTAATTAAAATTCTTTAAGTAAGAATCGTTGTGTTCTATCTTTATAAAAAAGATTGATTAAGATTAAGACGGTAAAGTATCTTATTTGGAGGAATCCATTGTTTAAAGAAGTATAAATAAAATCATTTCAAGGTCATAGCTAGTGCTTTTTAACATTTCAGATTTCTAGTCGATTCAAAATGTTAAAAATGCACTTCATTGTTTACCGTGCCCCGCTTCTAGAACCAAATTCTGTTACGGGGCACTTTCGTGGCAATACATTGTAAACTGAAGATGCCGAACTGTAAAACAAGGTCCATTGCTGATTCAATTAAACTTCATGAATACTGCAGTTCTTTACAGATCGCAGATATATAAAATCCATCTTAATCTTAATCAATTTCATGCTATCCTGTGTATCTCCATACGGGGCTGTTGATGGTCAAATCCACTTCTTTCGCGAAGTTCACAGCTCCTTCAAAGCCGCAAAGCGGATGCTTTCTTTCATGATTGTGATCACAAAATGAAATTCCCAGCTTGTAAGCCAGCGGCCGTTCTTTCACACCGCCCACCAGGATGTCTGCCCCTTTTTCCTTGATAAACTTTTCAAGTTCGGAAGGATTGGTATCATCCAGGATGACAGTTCCGGGATCCGCAATGCTTTTGATGATCTCATATTCTTCTTCTCTACCGGTCTGCGTTCCAACCATGACGGTCTTGATTCCCAGATCTCTGAACTGTTTGATCAGGGATATGGCTTTGAAGCCTCCCCCTACATAAATCGCGGCTTTTTTACCTTCCAGCCGTTTTCTGTAGACTTCAAGCTGCGACTGAGTTTTCAGTTCCTCTATAAAAATCATGGCTTTCGCCTTTTCTGCAATTTTCTTATCACCCATAGCCTCGGCTACCCGCATGAGTGAATACTTTGTGTCTTCAATTCCAAAAAAGCTTACTTTAGTAAACGGAATTCCGTATCTTACTTCCATTTCTTTTGCCAGATAGGTCATGGATCCTGCGCACTGCACAATATTCAGTTCAGCCTCCGGCGCCCTAAGGATTTCCTCATAGGTTGAGTCTCCGGTTATTTTCGCATTGATCTCAATTCCCATTTTGCTGAAGTAATTTTTAACGATCCAAATTTCTCCCGCGAGGTTAAAGTCGCCAAGAAAATTAATTTTTGCAGAATTTTCGTTTTTGTGTTCTATCCCTGCGTCCTTCCTTGATTCCATCAGCTTTAGCAAGGCATTGCACGCTGCCTTATATCCCATGGACTTGTTTCCGATAAAACCGCTGGACTGAACTGGAATGATGGTGATGGAGTGCTTGCTGGCCATCTTCTTGCATACAGCTTCAATATCATCTCCGATGACACCGACGATACAGGTAGAATAAACGAAGATCAGCTTTGGAGAATACTGCTGCACGATTTCCTCGATAGCGCCCTCCAGCTTCTTTTCTCCCCCGAATACAACATCCTTTTCCCTGAGATCCGTTGAAAAGCTGTTTCTATAGACTTCTTCTCCACTGGAAAGGCTTCCCCGGATATCCCAGGTGTAGCTTGCACATCCTATAGGTCCGTGAACTATATGAAATGCATCCGTAATCGGGTTTAGTACCACTCTCGCTCCGCAATAGACACAAGCCCTCTGGCTGACAGATCCGGCGACACTGTCTTTTCCGCACTTCAGACCGCTGTTTTCTCCTTGAGAATTACATATGATGAAGTCTTTTCTTTCTTCCAGGATTTCAGTTTGGTTTTGTTTCAGCATTTCAGTTCACCTCCAATACGGGTAATAGGTTATAGGTAATGGGTTATTGGTAATGGGTTATGGTTTTTAGGAAATTGGTAATGGGTGATTGGTGATAGATAATGAAATGATTTTCTTCCCTGATCTGTTATAACCGGGCGAGCAGGGGTGTCCGCCCTTACAAAGTCAAATTTTCTACTGCGTAATACCTATCCATCAATACCCACGGTCATCTCAACTGTCCTATTGCAACCGGGCGGACAGACACGTCCGCCCCTACAAATTCTCAACATTTATTGCCTATCACTTATCCTATGACCTATTCCCCATTACCCCTTACCCGTTGTCTTACATTATCAATTCCATATCTTCATCTGCACAATCTCTGTCCTGTCTGTCCAGAAGTGCATTGCTGATCATTTCAATGATTCTCATGGCGCCCTTGTAACCAACAATCGGCATGTAGGAGTGAACGCTTCTGTCAAGAATGGGGAAGCCGATTCTTACAAACGGGACATCCTCCGCTCTTGCAATATACTTACCATGGGTTCCGCCCATCAGCAGGTCCACAGCCTCTTCTTTCATCCATTGGTGCAGTGTAAACAAGTCCCCCAGAGCCTTTACCTTTCCATCAATTCCTGCTTCTGCAAACATTGCATTGATTTCTCTTTCAAAAGCTTCCCCGGGAGTACCGGTAACAACGTACTTGGGGATCATGCCCAGGCTGATTACAAACTCAGTTAATGCGATGCAAAGGTCCGGATCTCCGAAGATGGCAACCTTTTTGCCATGATAATGGTAATGGCAGTCCACCATGATATCTACCAGCTGGCCTCTTTCATCTTCGATTTCCTCAGGCACTGCATTCCCGGTAAGCTTGGAGAGTGTCATCAGGAACTCATCCGTTGCTTTCACGCCAATCGGAGTTTTTAAGACTTTTGCCGGCACCTTGCATTTCTTTTCTAATTCGAAGGCTCCATCTGCTGAAGCAAAACTTCCTAGAGCCAGTGTAGCCGTTGAATTTCCGGCATCAATAATCTCCTGAACCTTGGTACCGCCCTTCGGATACATTTCGAATTTACCGGTCATCGGTGCGTCCAGTACATTGCTGGTGTCGGGAAGCATGGTGAACGCTATTCCCATCTCCTTCATGAGTCTTTTGATTTCTCTCATATCTCCCGGATTTACAAAGCCCGGAATCACATTCAGTTTGCCGTTCGGAGTTTTAGAGTTGACCGCCAGGTACTTGATCATCCCCTTGACCATATTCGAAAAACCGGTAATATGAGATCCCTGATAGCTTGGCGTATTTGCATGGATCACGATTTTGCCTTCCGGAATCTGAGACGACATGATATAGGTTGGAATATCGTCTCCGATGGTCTCGGACAAGCAAGTGGTATGTATCGCAATCATATCCGGATTATAGATGGAAAAGACGTTTTTGATGGCCGTCTTCAGGTTGGAACCTCCGCCGAATACTGCACCACCTTCTGTAAAAGAACTGGTGGAGGCCATGACCGGATCCCTGAAATTCCTGGTAAGGAACATTCTGTGGAAGGAACAGCAACCCTGTGAGCCGTGACTGTGCGGCAGGCATTTATGAATACCCAGCGCTGCATACATTGCCCCAACCGGCTGGCAGGTCTTGGCGGGATTGATATTTAAAGCTTCTCTTTTTGAATACTCTTTCGGTGTATAGTCGAGCATATTTTCTAACCTCCTTTATCTTTTCTTAAAAACGCCGTAGGCACGTGTTTGTTGATCACCGCACATTGTCAACTATCCATTGTACACTTGTGCGTTATCCTCCTACGACACTTCCTTCGAGCATCGGCTCTGTCTTCCATGGTGGAGTTGCAAACTTCCAGGATGGAGTGGTCAGACCCATTGCTATGTCTCTCGCGAAATTCACTGCACCTTTAAAACCTGCATAAGGACCGCTGTAATCGTAAGAGTGAAGCTGTTTTGAAAAGATTCCTTGTTTATGTGCCACATACTTGTCTTTGATTCCCGAACATAAAATATCCGGCTTGAGTACCTTCATAAATTCTTCAGTTTCAAAATGGTTCAAATCATCTACTACAACGCTGCCGTCTGCCATTTTCTTCATCATGCCTTCATAGTAGTTCAATGATATTTTATCTTTAAGTTCCTCCACTCTTTCCGGAGTCAGGAAAACCCTGTAATGCTTGGGATCTGCTTCGACTTCAATGCTTTCAATATTTTTACTGTCACCGTCTTCCTTAATGGTAGGAATCACTTCTCTTCCTTCATAGTCATCCCTGTGTCCGAACTCGTAGCCTGCAAGAACTGTTTCAACCCCTATATCCTGCAGCAGCATCTGGTAGTGATGCGCTCTGGATCCACCCACGAAGAGGGCGGCAGTCTTACCTTTACAGATTTCTCTATAGTGTTCCATAGCACCGCTGATATCGGATAATTCTTCTGCGATAACTTGCTCCGTTCTATCAATGAGATCCTGGTCGCCGAAATAGGCTGCCATATCGCGCAAGCTCTTCATCATGCTCTTGACACCGATAAAGTTGACTTTGATCCAGTCCTGCCCGTATTTCGTATTCATCATTTCACCGATGTAGTTGATGGAACGGTGACATTGGATTACATTCAAGGTTGCCTTGTGGGCTGATGAAAGCTGCCGTACGGAGCCATTACCGGTCATAACGGATACAATGTCATAACCGATCTTCTTCAGGATCCGCTCAACTTCCCAGCCATCGCCGCCGATATTGTACTCACCAAGGATATTGACGGCATATTTTCCAACCACCGCATCCCCTGTACCGATGATATGCCTGATCAAGCCATTATTGGCAATATGGTGTCCGCCGGACTGGCTCACACCTTTATATCCTTCACAGCTGAAGGCCAGCACTTTGATACCGAATTCCTTTTGGGCCCATGCTGCAACTGCATTAATATCATCACCGATGAGACCGACAGGGCAAGTAGAACAGATCATCACCGTCTCCGGTTGAAAAATCTCTACAGCTTCCGTTATCGCCTGTCTCAGTTTCTTCTCCCCGCCAAAGACGATATCGCCTTCCTGTAAGTCCGTATTAAAGGAATAATTCAGGAAATTCTTTTCATCTCCGGTGCTCTTTCCTTTATGTCTTCTTGTTCCCCAGCTGTAATAGCCGCAGCCAATGGGGCCGTGGGTTATAATCAAAGCATCTCTCAAGGGACCCACAACAACGCCCTTACATCCTGCATAACAACAGCCTCTGTTGGTGATGATACCGGGTACTGTTCTTGTATTTGCCGTAATGGGCTGTGGTTCCTGAGTCTCTCCGCTCTTTACAACGATGTGTTCCTTTCTGTTTTTAAACACCGCTGCCGGATAGCTTTCCAGAACTTTATCCACTTTTTGTTTTACGATTTTCTGTTTCATCAAGATCACCTCACTATCTAAGTTAAGAACTAAGAATGAATAAATAAGAATTATATATGAATAAATCTGAAACAGAACGAATCTATTTGCTGCAACCAAGATATTCTATAAAAATTACGGTTGCTGAGATATCAAGGTGATTGCTGCAGGAATGATTATTGCATAAAGCTCATATCACTTTAAAAAAGTTCAATAAATCAAACCTTTTCTCTTAGCACTTTGCTTGATTCCATATTCATCTGTTCGAATACTACCTTTTTGCGCTCTTTTCTCATTCTAATATCTTCACTCTTCATTCTTCATTGCCTTATATCGCCGCTTCTCCGGTTTCACCCGTTCTGACTCTGATACTGTCGATCACCGGAAGAACAAATACTTTTCCATCTCCGGGTTTTCCCTTGGAGTTCACACTGATAATCGCGTCTACCACCTTTTTGACTTCCTCATCTTTTACAACTACGGAAATCAGTCTCTTTGGAATCAACCTGTGACCTTCGGATATGGCCTCCGCAGCAGAAGGGTAATTATACTCAATACCATCTGCGATGAACTTCTCAATCAGGGTAAAATCCACCTTTTGCTTTCCTCTGCCCATAACCTTTTTGCAGTGAATTGCAGGAAAACCTTCCTTTAGGAGAGCTTCTTTCGTCTTGTTGATCATTTCCATTCGAATGACAGCCATTACTTCTTTCATTGAAAACCCTCCTTTATAGACCCTTCACTCCTGAACTGATGGTATAAACCTCATCTACAGGGCTGACAAAAATCTTACCATCCCCAAAAGCACCCTTTTGGCCGGTTTTGGCATTTTTCATGATAATCTTGATCACATCATCCTTGTCTTCATCATTGACGACCATGATCAGCATCTCCTTCGGGATCTCATCGTAGAATACATCTCCGACCTTCACACCTCTCTGCTTACCGCGACCCATAACATCAATTTTGGTTACTGCGGGAAAACCTGCGTCACTCAACTCTCCTAAAACCGTTCCAACCCTTTCAGGTCTGATAATCGCGCGAATCATTATCATATTTGTGACCACCTTTCAAAATTAATTTGTAGATTTTAAATATCCAGGATACCGTGTTCCATGAGGATTGCTTCCAATCTGTCCTGAACCATCGGCTTCGGAATGACAAACATTTCATTGCTGTCTACTGCCTGAGCCAGCCCTCTGTAAGCGTCCGCCTGAGTAGCTTTAGGATCGTAGTCAATCACCGTCTTTTTATTGATTTCCGCTCTCTGCACCATATTGTCTCTTGGTACGAAATAGATCAGCTGGCTTCCGAGTTCCTTCGCAAAAGCTTCCAAAAGCTCCTTTTCTCCATCAACCTTTCTGCTGTTGCAGATGATACCGCCAAGTCGGGTTCCGCCTGTATTGGCGTATTTCTGAATACCTTTACAGATGTTGTTGGCTGCATATAAAGCCATCATTTCACCACTGGCAACGATATATATTTCCTGCGCTTTTCCTTCTCTGATCGGCATCGCGAAACCACCGCAAACAACGTCACCCAAAACATCGTAGAATACATAGTCAAGATCATCAGTGTATGCGCCTAACTGCTCCAGCATGTTGATGGAAGTAATAATCCCTCTGCCCGCACAACCCACACCAGGTTCCGGTCCGCCGGATTCAACGCATCGAATGCCGAAGACCCCCTTTTTCATGATGTTTTCAAGTTCTACTTCTTCTCCTTCTTCTCTCAAGGTATCCAGTACGCTTTTCTGTGCCAGACCGCCTAGTACAAGTCTTGTTGAATCCGCTTTCGGGTCACATCCTACAATCATGATGTTCTTTCCCATTTCGCCCAATCCGGCGGTCAAGTTCTGTGTTGTGGTGGATTTTCCGATTCCACCTTTTCCGTAAATCGCTACCTGTCTCATATCATCAACCTCCCAAATTCTTTGTTCATCAACGTTTTGATTTTTTTTAATTCACTTTTAAATTCACAAGATTTTTTCAAACTTTGTTTGTCCCGGGAAAAACAGAAAGGCGCCAAAATCGTTTCCGATTTGGGCGCCTGGGCCTTTTGATATTCAATTCAATCAAGGAACATCCTATCGAATATTTTGTTTTTTTATCATGTTACACTACATTGAATTCATTGTCAACAAATTTTGTAATAATTTATATATTTTTGAATCCATGGGACTATAATCCATTTTATCATGAAGTAAACAAGGTATCACTGGTCTTGATATGGAAATCAGCATATGCTTCAGAACCATGTTCATTGATGTCCAAGCCAACTTCTTCATGATCTCTTTCAACTCTGAGTCCTACCGTGTGCTTGATGACTGTAAAGAGAACAAAGGTAGTAGCAACAACCCATAATGCTACAGCTCCAACCCCAATTGCCTGAACCCCAAGCTGGTGAAATCCTTTTCCATAGAACAATCCGGTTTCAGTTGCGAACAATCCAACCATCAAGGTTCCACTGGATCCACACAGTGCATGCACACCAATGGCACCAACAGGATCATCGATCTTTAATACTTTTTCAACGAATTCAACACCGAATACTACAATGAATCCAGCAATAATTCCAATAAACAATGAACCGATCATGCTAACTGCGTTACACCCTGCTGTAATTGCAACTAGTCCAGCCAGCGCCCCATTTAATGTCATACTGACATCAGGCTTTCCATATCTGATCCAGGTAATGATCATTGCTACACATGCTGCTGCTGCACCTGCAAGGTTTGTTGTCATTGAAATCTTACCAATATTCATATCAGTACCTGCTAATGTACTTCCGGGATTAAACCCGAACCATCCGAACCAGAGAATGAATACTCCCAAGGCAGCCAACGTAATACTGTGCCCAGGGATTGCGTTGGGTTTACCGTCCTTATTGAATTTACCAATTCTAGGTCCTATGATCGCTGCACCAACTAATGCAGCCCATCCTCCAACGGAGTGAACTACGGTTGAACCTGCAAAATCTATGAATCCAAGTTTTGAAAGCCAACCTCCGCCCCAAGCCCAGTGACCAACTACAGGATAGATAATCAAACTGATCACGGCACTATAGATTACGTAAGCGATAAATTTTGTTCTTTCAGCCATAGCTCCTGAAACGATCGTAGCTGCAGTAGCCGCAAACACAGTTTGGAATATGATAAAAGCTTCTAAAGGAATCCCGAGCCCCAGATGCTCCATAGGGTCCATGGCAAAGAAACCTGATAAACCTATAAAGCCACCCTGATCTGCTCCAAACATAAACGCAAACCCAACTGCAAAGAAAGCCACTGATCCGATTGCAAAGTCCATCAGATTCTTCATGATGATATTACCGGCATTTTTTGCTCTTGTTAAGCCTGTTTCAACCATTGCAAATCCTGCCTGCATAAAAAATACCAGGAATCCTGCAATCAGGGTCCAAACTGTATTTATTGCCATTTTTGTAGCAGCATTAATCTCTTCATCCGCCGCAAAAACGAAGGTTGGTATCAGCATTAGTGCTAACACGATGATAAAACTAATTATTTTCTTTTTCATATTAACTCACATCCCCTTTTCATATTTTTTCTTTTCCTAAATGGCCTTTTCACCTTTTTCACCAGTTCTGATCCTTACTGCATTCTCAACATCATAGATAAATATCTTTCCGTCCCCAACCTGACCGGTTTTAACCGTTTTAATGATTCCATCCACCAGTTCATCCACGACAGTATCCGGAACTACTGTTTCGATTTTTACTTTCGGAAGCAGATTAATACTAATCTCCGTACCTCTGTAGATTTCCTTTCTGCCTTTCTGAAGTCCGCATCCGGATACCATGGTTACTGTCATGCCATAAATTCCGGACTTGTTCATCAGTTCCTTCAAATCCTCCAGTTTTTCCGGCCTAGTAATGATTTCCAATTTCTTCATAATAGCACCCCTTTCTTCAAAATGATAAACAAAAAACGCCAAAATCTTTAAAGAGATGATCTCTTTAGATTTTGGCGTCTCAGCCTCGAAGGTATAAAATTCATCCAGGAATTTCATATTTCCTTCCTGATATTTAATTTATGAATTCATTATAGGTTTTAACTTGCATTTTGTCAATATGTTTTTTCAAATATTCTTTAATTTTTATATTTTTATGCAATCTTCACTTTGCATTCTTGCATTTTGATACTTTTGTTCTATGGTATCTCCTTCTAGCCGCGGGTCATGATGATCGCTTCAGCAATATCCCGCATCGGCAGTCTGTTGTCCCTGCTCTTTTTGCGGATAATATCATATGCAGCTGTTTCCGTCATGCCTTCCTGCGTTACCAGAAGCCATTTGGCCTTCTCGACAACCTTTCTGCTTTCCAGCGTATTGTTGAGCTTTTTAACCCGCTCTTCATATTCCAGGATCCTTCTAAAGTTGATAATCGACAAGTCCGCGATTTGAATGATACTTTCATCAAATACCGGTTTGGCTATATACGTCATCACCCTGGAATGTCTGATAAATTCAAACACATCCTCCTGCCGCGTATCCAATACCAGTATGCACGCAGATAACAGTTCCTCGTCGATGACCTCCAGGGACTGTCTCATATCTTTAAAGTTATTGCAAACATCAAGAATGATAAAATCCGGCATACAGCTCCGGACATGTCGGATCACTGTCGAAGTCTCCCTGGCATATCCGACAAATGAGTGGCCACTGGAAACCAATGCGTTTTTAATATTTCCAAGCGTCTTTTTATCTTCTCCTAGCAAAATAAACTTGCCATATTCCACAGCAACTCCCCCAAATGAAAAGAATATCGTCAACCTCGGTGATAAGAAGGGATAAAGCTCTTAATCTCAACTTCCTTGACAATCTTGGACAATTCATGCTGCAAACTCACAAGCTCAGAAATGCTCGGTACTGCTGCCCTCACGAACTTCCCGTTCGGATAACAGGACAGCAGTGTCATCGCATAAATCCCCATCTCCCTGCAACGATAAGCAATGGCAGGAATGTCATCTTCATTGATCCCCGGAAAGTAGATAGAACTGACCTTGACAGCAATTCCATGATCCATACACTTTTTGATCCCTTTGAACTGGCTTTCAACCAGAATCGACGCCATCTGGGGCGATTTCATCACCACGCTGCTGTTCTTGATCAGCCTGGAATATAGTTTCATAATGGTACTGGGATAGATGGCATTGACGGAAACAGTCACACTTCTTACATTCAACCGTGCTAGTTCATCCGCCTTTTCGTCCAGCTGCAGTCCATTGGTATACAAACTATATATGCTGTCCGGCATCTCAAGGTTCAATCGCCTCAGGACCTCGAAAGTCTGAGAGTTGCACAAGGGCTCACCCGGTCCCGAGATTTTTATAATCTTCAGACGTTTGTTCTTATTTGCTGAGGTTTGTGCCCAGTTTACAGCCTGTTTGGGTGTCATGGGCTTACTCAGGCATTCGGGACTGTTTCCGTTGCAAATGCAGTCACAGTCCTTGGAGCAGAAATTACACATCATATTGCAAGCCGGAGCAACCGGCAGGGTAATCTCATCAAACCAAGTACTCAGCATCTTGCTTTCCAAATCGGAATTTTTTACTGCCAAACTGTTATACATCATGGCAACCTCCCTTCAAGGCCAAAAACATCAGAGCATACCGCTCCTGTGGTAACGAAAAACAAAAAGCTTTCCCGAAACACAGTTTACTCCTGTGTCAAGAAAGCTTCTACGCTAATTCAGCGAACTACAACCAAGTAGTTCATTGATCCTTAATTATATTGATATAGTATCATACGATCCTGTTTTTTGCAAGTAGTTTTCTCAAAAATTTCATTTACAATAATCCCCATTGCCCAAACACCCATTTTAAAAGAGTTGCACGGTAGAGTCAAAAAGCTTCTGGGCTTTAAAATGCAATTTATGACATGAATCAATTCAGATATTGTCATTTTTCTCATACTGTTTTTATTGTTTCACATGGTCGTAAACTTTCTTTGAAATATTGGCAACCACCTGAAAGGCTTCTTCTTCATTGACATCCCTGGACATCACGGAAAGGATATACGGGGTATCCGCAAAAACGATCCCCACATCATGAATAGCCCCCACCTGGTTTCCCGTCTTATGGGCAATTCTCAGATTTTTTGGCAGCAGTGCCGGCAACCTTTCATTAAATTCTGTTTTTTCCAGAGATCCCATCAGTTCTTTTCCTAAAACAGGGTCCTTTTTATAGAAGTCATAGACAAGCTTCATATACAAAGCCATATCCCGTGGGCAGGAAAGGTTTTCATCCTTTTTCACAACCATGCCTCCGGAACGCACCATGAAATCTTTGACTTTGGATTTTCCCAGAAATCTAAACAGCATGTTGGTTGCTACATTGTCACTTTTAACAATGGAAAGTCTGGAGAGCTCATAGATAGGATACTGTTTGCCGAATTCCGCATATCTCAGCTCCCCGGTACCTTCTTCATAATCTTCTTTCATATAAGTAAGCACACCATCTCTTTTTACGCTGCCTTCATGGATTTTTGCATACAGATACAGGTTCATAGGAACCTTCACCGTACTCGCAGCAATATATTCCTGCGATTCGTTGATTCCAAATTCATCCCCGTTGGTGAGATTCAAGTAATATATGCCATAGATCCCTTTAAAACCGCTGATATATTTGTTCAGATCTGACTTCAGTGAAGCAATTTTATTGCTGCTTTCAGCTTTTTCACTGCTGTCAGCGATGAGGCCCTCCGGTGATATATCCATAATTTTTACAGCATTGCCGGGTACGTTTTCTTCACTGGGCTGGAATTTGATCGACCTGAAATCTTCTGTCATGGCTTCTATGCTCTCTGAGGACTTTGCCGCATAGACGTAAATGAAAGTGCAAACCAAAAAAAGCGACAGCATAACCGCTAATTGTCTTCTTCGTTTTTGTCTGCGTCTTTTTTGAATTCTTTCCTTAATGGGAAGAGACGAATCAAATTTCATTACTGCACCTCGTAATCAAATTCCCCTTTAGTTAATCCTTGTGCAAGCAACCGACACGAAATTCATGAAATTATAATTCTATTTCTATATATCACGCACAAAAGTCCTTACATCCACTCTTTTACGCATTTGTCTTTCCTTAGTACAATTGCAGAAATCCATTGATTAGTTTTGAGTTGTTTCAGCGATTTATAACAACATTATTACATATTTTAACCAATAAATATAGTCATGATTTGAAGATTTTTGTAGGCATACCTCCAAAATCCATTGTTTTCAGCATAAAAAAACCTCACCCCTGGATGGAATTTCCCAGGAGGTGAGGTTCTTATTTATTGAAATTACTTCTTTAAGCTGCCGAGACGTTCAACGACTTTGTCGAACATTTCCTGATATTTGGCCTGCTTTTCCTTCTCTTCCTCAATAACTTTGGCCGGTGCCTTTGCAACAAAGCCCTGGTTGTTGAGCTTTCCGTTGACTCTTTCAAGCTCTTTCTGCAGATTGGCTTTTTCTTTTTCAAGCCTTTCGATTTCCTTTTCAATATCAATGAGGTCTTCCAGCGGGATAAATATCTCCGTTCCTGCAATGACTGAGCCGACAGCATCTGCCGGGATTCCGGACTTATCCTGTTGAATCGCCGCTTCCGATGCTCCTGCCAATCTTTCGAAGAAGCTCTTCCCTTCGGAAAGCGTGCTTGCACTTTCCTTATCCGCAGTGACAAATATGATTTTGGCCCTTCTTGAAGGCGGAACATTCATTTCCGCTCTGATATTTCTTATATTTCTGATAGCTTCCATTATCAGCTGCATCTTGGATTCTTCCGCTGGGAAGCTGTAATCCTCACGGAATTCCGGCCATTTGGAAATCATAATACTAGCATCCTTATGGATCAAGTGCTGGTAGATTTCTTCCGTAATAAACGGCATATAGGGGTGCAGCAGCTTCATGGAGTTACCAAGAACATAGTTCAATACATACTGCGCCTCAAGCCTTGTATCACTTTCCTTGTCATACAGTCTTGGTTTTACAAGCTCAATATACCAGTCACAGAACTCTTCCCAGATAAACTCATAGACCTTCTGGAGTGCAATCCCCAGTTCAAATTTCTCGAGGTTGTCCGTTACTTCCTTCGCCAGCGTATTGATCCTGCTTAAGATCCATTTATCCGCTATGGTGAATTTCTTTGCATCCACCCTGCTAAAGTCGAGGTTATCCTCAAAGTTCATCAATACAAATCTGGACGCATTCCAGATCTTGTTTGCAAAGTTTCTGCTGGACTCGATCTTCTCGGTAGAGAATCTCAAGTCGTTTCCTGGGGAGTTACCTATACTCAAAGCAAATCTTAATGCATCGGTACCGTACTGGTCGATGATTTCAAGCGGATCAATCCCGTTCCCCAGGGATTTGCTCATCTTTCTTCCCTGAGCATCCCTTACAAGCCCATGGATGAATACATATTTAAACGGTTCTTTGCCCATCTGCTCCACGCCGGAGAATATCATACGCGCAACCCAGAAGAAAATGATATCATAGCCGGTCACCAGGACATCCGTCGGATAGAAATACTTCAGATCCTCCGTCTGTTTCGGCCACCCCAGCGTAGAGAACGGCCAGAGGCCGGAACTGAACCAGGTATCCAGGGTATCCGGATCTTGTTCTATTCTTGAGCTTTTACACTCCGGACAAACATCCGGCATTTCAGCTTCAACCATGACATGCCCGCATTCCTGACAGTAATAAGCAGGAATCCGGTGTCCCCACCAGAGCTGTCTTGAGATACACCAGTCCTGGATATTCTCCATCCAGTTAAAGTAGATCTTCGAGAACCTTTCGGGAACAAATTTGATAGTTCCGTTCTTTACAACCTCAATAGCCGGCTCTGCAAGCGGCTTCATCTTTACATACCACTGCTTTGAAACCAAGGGTTCAACCGTAGTTTTACATCTTTGGCAGGTACCCACATTGTGCTTGTGAGGTTCTATTTTCAACAGCAGATCAAGATACCTGAGGTCTTCAATGATCCGCTTTCTAGCATCATACCGATCCATTCCCTGGTATTGCTTTGCGTTTTCATTCATGGTTCCGTTGTTGTTCATGACATTGATCTGAGGCAGGTTGTGCCTTAATCCGACTTCAAAGTCATTGGGGTCATGGGCAGGTGTAATCTTAACAACACCGGTACCAAATTCCTTGTCTACATATTCATCTGCAATGACGGGAATTTCCCTGTTGAGCAGAGGAAGAATTACCATCTTGCCTATAAGGTGTTTGTATCTTTCATCCTCCGGGTGAACCGCTACGGCTGTGTCTCCCAGCATGGTTTCCGGTCTGGTGGTTGCAACCACCAAATGCTCCGCGCTGTCCTTGATAGGATAGCGGATATGCCAGAAGTTCCCCTCTTTTTCCTCATATTCAACTTCTATATCCGAGATGGAAGTATTACAGTTCGGGCACCAGTTCGTGATTCTTTCTCCTTTATAGATTAAGCCCTTTTTGTATAGTCGCAGGAATACTTCCTTTACTGCTTCAGAAAGCCCTTCGTCCATGGTAAAGCGTTCACGCTTCCAGTCACAGGAGCTTCCCAGCTTCTTTAACTGTTCTACGATTCTTCCGCCATAGTGTTTTTTCCAATCCCAGGCTCTCTCGAGGTACTTTTCTCTGCCGAGCATCTGCTTCGTAAGTCCTTCTTTTGCCATCGCGTCCACGATCTTTGCTTCGGTAGCGATACTTGCATGATCTGTTCCCGGGAGCCACAATGCAGCATATCCCTGCATCCTCTTCCACCGGATGAGGATATCCTGGAGGGTGTTGTCCAGTGCATGTCCCATGTGGAGCTGTCCTGTGATGTTTGGCGGCGGGATCACAATCGTAAAGGGTTTCTTGGTATGATCAATCACCGCATGAAAATAGTCCTTCTCCATCCATTCCTGATAAAGCCTGTCTTCAACCTGTTTCGGGTCGTAGGTTTTGGCTATGTTTTTTTGTTCATCCATAAATAGACCTCCGTTCAAATAGTGTACAATTTACAGCGTACAGTTAAAAACAATCTGGAAAGCAGATATCCCGCTTATCTTTAACCGTCTGCTGTAAACCGGTAATAAAACTCTGTATTTTTAATAAAAATGTCTATATCAATCGTGAAATGGTGTTCTGCAGATCAATAACAGTTCACGATGAAAAACCTCTTTCGCGTTTAAAAGTTAAAGAACTATTTAAATAAAACGACTATAAGAATCAGGCCCGGAAGCGCCACCAGCATTCCCATCATCTTGACGTTTACCGTTGCTTTGTTGACCTTGTACTGCTGAAGTTCTTCCCCTGTCATTTCATTTTCAAAATCACATTTTGACTTTTGATCCAAATGATATTTTTTTACAATGGTTCTGGCAGCAAAAACGATTCCAAAGCCTGCTGCCAAAAACAAAAATGCCAGTATCTTTAGAAAATTCAAATGATCAACTCCTTTCCAACTAAAAAAGCCTTTCATCCAAACATTTGGACGAAAGGCTGCTTTTCCGCGGTACCACCAAAATTCTCCGGCAAATCCGAAACAACACACTCGTGCTCCCCCTTGGCCGGAACTGCTTCACCAGAAATAACGGTTCTTCTCCGCTGCCGCCTAATTATATTTCTCAGCCGCAGAACTCATAAGCTACCTTCAACAGCCAGGTTCCCGGGAAGACTTGCACCCGGTGGACTTCCCTCTCTCTGGGCCAGCACTGTTTACTCCTCTTACTCATCGTTTTTATCGATATTTGGATTCATTTATTCTTTCCGATTCACGATATTCTATGCGTTTCATGCCGCATACGTTCGTCTTAGTGAACAGGCAAAGCTTTTGCGTATTACCAAAATGATATAGCAAATTACCGGAAGTGTCAAGGCACAATGTGACTTGGCTTATATCCTTTTGCCGTGGCAAAATTTTTTACTCTGTAATTTTCTATTTTGTGTCTCTATAGTCTATTTGCCGCTTTTGACTGACCAAAATCGGCGGAAAAACGGAAATATAAAAAGGGATAGCCATAAACGCCATCCCCGTAGAGTTACTTTTACATCTAATGTAATATCTTTCTTTGCCGCCAGTGTGCCATATGGGACAAAACATAATTTGGGATGAAGTAGATAGCAGCAACCAATCCAAACAAAGTAAAAACCTGTACAGGATTATTATGCTTTCCCATGAGTATTATTGCTCTGCCGGTCAGTTCCTCCGTACCAACAGCCCATACAAATGATGTATCCTTTACCACAGTAATAAACTGCGAAACCAATGCAGGCGTAATGTTCCTCAAAGCCTGGGGCAAGACAATGTGCACCAAGGTTGTGACATGGTTCAAACCTTGGGATTTTGCTGCTTCCCATTGTCCCTGGCCGATGGAATTCAAGCCTGCCCTCACTATTTCCGCAATGACTGCGGAGGTGAAGATTGTCATCGCTACAATTCCGGAAACTACAGCATTCAATGGCGTCATAAACCTGACTGCAAGGATGAAGAGGAGCATCGGCACATTTCTTACGGATTCAATATAGACTCCGGACATTCTGGACAGAGCTTTATTCCTCGAATGTCTTGCGATCCCAAGAATTGTCCCGATCATGATACTCAGGAGGATGGTAGCCACGGCAATGGTAAGCGTAACAGCAAGCCCCTGCATCAGAAACATCAGATTTTCTGCCTTAAATAAATCCTTAATCATGATCAGGCATGCACCTCGGCTTTCTTTTCAAGATTCCGTGCAAGGCTTGCCAGAGGCAGGCAGAGCATGAGATAAAGGATTCCTGTCGTCACATAAGCCGGACCATAATACAGGTTCTGGCTGGACCAGGAATCCGCCCTGTACATCAAATCTCCGCCGGCAATCATTGCCAAAACCGATGTGTTTTTCACCAGACTTACCGCCTGGTTGGCAAGAGGCGGCAGAACGATTCTTTTCGCTTGTGGAAGTATGATGTATTTCATCGTCTCTACATAATTCAATCCCTGTGAATATGCAGCTTCCCTTTGCCCCTTCGGTATGGACTGTATTCCCGCGCGAACCACCTCGGAAATATAAGCACCGTGATATACCCCGACACCCAAAACACCTATTGAAAACACAGGCAGGGATAACCCAAGGTGCGGCAAGCCATGATAGTAAAAGAATATCTGAATTACCAGCGGTGTGTTCTGAATGAACTCCACATAGATCCTGCTGATTGCTTTCGCGATCTTCCAATGGGATGTGCTCATTACGCCAAACATAACCCCCAGGGCTAAGGATAATGCTAGAGCTAGCATTGATGCAGCCAGCGTCATCAGCGCCCCTTCACCAAAGACCGTCCATTCAGCAAACAAGGCCTCCCATTTAAACCAGGCAAAGGGTCCGGTCATTACTTAAGCCCCCATTTCGACTTCAGCTTATCAATTTCCCCGTTGCTTTTTAATTCATTGATGGTATCGTTAATCAGTTTTGCCAGCGCCTCATTGGATTTCTTTGAAGCAATCCCGTAGGTCTGCGGGCTGAACCGATCCAAAAGCAGTTCGGTCTTGTCATCAAGGTAACCATAAAGGATGGCGGTATCCACCGAGAAGCAGTCCACCCTTCCGGCATCCAATGCAGACTTTATTTCAGGATAGGTTCCGAACTCGAGGAAACTCAACTTAATCCCCTGTTTATCAGCTTCCTCCTGAATAGCCTTTTTGGTTGTTGCACTTTGTGCCACTCCGATTTTTTTACCATTCAGATCTTTTAGACTTTTAATGCCGGATTCTTTCTTCACAAGCAAGCCGATACCGTCGGTGAAGTAAGGATCAGAGAAATTATAGCTCTTTTTTCTTTCATCCGTGATTGTGAAGGTTGCCGCAACAATGTCAATTTCGCCATTATCCAGCAAGGGTCCTCTTGTTTTTGCCGTCACACCCTGAAGATCCACTTTGTTTTCATCACCCAAGATCTTCTTGGCAATGGCTTTTGCAATATCCACTTCAAAGCCTTCAATTTTTCCGCTTTTCGGGTCTTTATACCCGAACTTGGGTACATCTACTTTTGTACCGACTTTCAATACTCCCCTGTCCTTGATTGCCTGGATTTCCGGTGCAAGCTTTGCTGCAGCCGGAGCCTTCTGTCCTCCCGAGCATCCGCTAAGCACAACTATCGTGGATAATAATGCGGCTGCCAGAATAGTAAATTTTCCTTTCATTGTAATCCCCCTTTAATTGTAATAGGATAACCCCTTTTGAAAAACCGGCTTACCTTCTGAACAATAGAATATTTACAGATCCTAAAAATTTCTGTATCATCTGAAAATTTTGCTTAAGAACAATCTGGCTCTTTCATTCTTGGGATGATTGAAGAAATCCTCCGGTTTGGCTTCTTCGATGATTTTTCCTTCATCCATAAAAATCACTCTGTCGGCGACCTGTTTTGCAAACCCCATTTCATGAGTAACGACCACCATGGTAATGCCGTCGTGGGCCAGATCCACCATGACGTCCAGAACCTCCTGAATCATTTCCGGATCCAGTGCGGAGGTAGGTTCATCAAACAGCATGATTTTTGGATGCATGTTCAGTGCCCTTGCAATCGCAACCCGCTGCTGCTGTCCGCCCGAAAGATGGGCAGGATAGGCATGGGCTTTGTCCTTGAGGCCAACCCTTTCGAGGTATTTCATTCCTGTTTCTTCCGCCTCTTCTTTTCGAACTCCTTTTACAAGCACTGGTGCAAGTGTCAGGTTTTCGAGTACAGTTTTATGCGGGTAGAGGTTAAACTGCTGAAACACCATGCCAATGGATTGCCTTACTTTTGTAACCGGAGCTTTGTGGGCTGTTATTTCAATCCCGTCTACGTGGACCTCCCCTGAGCTGGGCTTTTCCAATAAGTTGATGCAGCGGATCAGGGTGCTTTTGCCTGAACCGCTGGGTCCGATAATCACCACTTTTTCCCCGCTTTTTACATGGAAGTGGATATTTTTCAATACATGATGGTGTCCAAAGTGTTTATCGATTCCTTTTAATGCGATCATTGAATCCCCCTTCCTTTTATTAGATGCTTTTAAACGAGAAAAATTTAAATAAAAAGCCCCACACCTGAATCATCAGCCATGAGGCAGCTTTGCTCTCAAAAGTTCATGCTTGCTTTGAATGTTACGATTTATGCTTTGTCTATGCACAATCCGCCATATCCTGAGTTCAGGGAAACAAGTTCCCCTCTACCAACGGTATATAGCCATTGTATGTACTTGGACGATCCATTATGTCAATATTTTGATTGCATAATTATACAATTCTTCAAACTCTTATTTTATCCAAATATTGAATAGGTCTATTGTTTGCAGTATAATCTATGTATTCATAAATATACGAGGTGAATGCGATGAAATACATAGATGGAGGCGTGACCTCCCCCAAGGGCTTTAAAGCGACTGGAGTAGCATGCGGACTCAAGAAGAACGGGAATAAGGACCTTGCTATTGTTTGTTCCGATGTTCCCGCAGCTGCAGCCGGTGTTTTCACTACCAACGTGGTCAAAGGCCACTCCCTTCAACTCACTATGGAAAACATCAAAAAGGGGGTTGCAAAGGCGGTTGTCATCAACAGCGGAAATGCCAATGCCTGCGTCGGGGAACAGGGCTTGAAGGATGCCCGTGAGATGGCTTCCTGCGCAGCAGCATTGTTGGATTGTCCGGCAGACAGCATCCTGGTTGGTTCAACCGGAGTCATTGGCATGCCATTGAATATGGAAGCTGTCCGTTCCGGAATTAGAGCCGCTGCAGCCAGTCTTTCTTATGAGGGCGGTCATAGTGCTGAAGAAGCAATTATGACTACGGACCTCATCCCCAAGGAGGCCGCTGTGGAGTTCGAAATTCAGGGCAAGAAGGTTACTCTTGGCGGTATGGCTAAAGGTTCGGGAATGATCCACCCCAACATGGCGACCATGATCGGCGTTATTTCTACAGATGCTAAAATTTCAAAAGAGCTTCTGGACAAAGCTTTGAAGGAAGTTACCGGCTTTACTTTCAACCGTGTTTCCGTAGACGGAGATACCAGCGTATGTGACAAAGTATTGATTCTTGCAAATGGAATGGCTGAAAATCCAGAGATTCAGTCTGAGGGTGACGATTATAAAAAGTTCAAGGACGCTCTGGAGTATGTATGTACTCACCTGGCAAGGTTGATTGCAAAAGATGGCGAAGGCGCAACCAAGCTGGTGGAAATCGCTGTAGACGGTGCAGCAACCAAGGAAGACGCATATAAAATCGTATGCTCCGTAGCAAAATCTCCCCTTGTTAAGACAGCCATCTTCGGCGAAGATGCAAACTGGGGACGAATTTTCACTGCCGCAGGCTATTCAGGAGCAAGCTTCAACCCGGATCTTGTAGACATCTATATCGGTGATCTTAAAGTATGCAGCAGCGGTATTGCATTGAAGTTTGATGAGGATAAAGCAAAAGAAATCCTGAAAGAAAAGGAAGTAAAAATCCGGATTGCTTTAAAAGACGGGACTGCAAGCGACAGAATGTGGACCTGCGATTTTTCCTATGATTATGTGAAGATCAACGGAAGCTATCGGTCCTAAGGAATAAAATAAAAGTTATTCATACGGAAATTCACCATACGATGTACATATACAACTCTTACATGGAGGTATGTAAATGCTATACAAGGAATACGGGAAGACCGGAAAGAAAATATCCGTGATTGGTTTTGGCGGGATGCGGTTCGTGAAATCCGGAGACAGCTATGACTTCGATCAATGTGCAGAAGTCGTGAGAAAAGCCAACGAATTGGGAATCAACTATTTTGATACCGCTCCCTACTACTGTGAGGACCGCAGTGAAGATATCATGGGGCTGGCTTTCAAAAAAATGCCCAAAGAATTTTATGTTTCAACCAAATGCAGTGAAAAGAACGGCAGCAAATTAAGGGCGAGCCTGGAGAAATCATTAAAGAGACTGGGTATTCCCAAAATCAACTTCTTTCATATCTGGTGTATCTTAACCCTCGATGATTATAAAAGCAGGATGGTGAAAGGCGGAGCTTATGAAGCCGCTCTTAAAGCAAAGGAAGAAGGCTTGATTGAACATATCGTCTTTTCAACCCACTGCAACGGGGACGAAATTGAGACCATCGTAAAGGATGGCTGCTTTGAAGGAGTTACTTTAGGATATAATATCCTGAACTTCCCCTTCAGGCAAAAAGGCCTGGAAGCCGCCTACAAACACGGCCTGGGTGTTGCAACCATGAATCCCCTCAGCGGTGGCCTGATTCCCCAGAAATCAGAGTATTTTGATTTTATCCGGGGCAAGGAAGACGCCTCCGTTGTAAACGCTGCCTTAAGGTTCAACGGCTCCCAAAAGGAGATTACAACCGTTCTGGCCGGTATGGGCACCCTTGAAGAGGTCCTGGAGAATGTCAAAGTCGGTGAAAGAATGCAGGAGTTCTCCGAGACTAAAATCAAGGAAATCGAAAGCAAGCTTTTTTCCTCCATGGATAAGCTGTGTACCGGATGCCGGTATTGTGAGCACTGTCCGCAGGAGCTTTCAGTTTCCAAATATATGATTGCCTATAACCAGCAAATTTTAGGTTCTTCCCAGGAAGGGTCCAATTGGATGAAATGGCACTGGGGAATGCCTGTGGAAGGTGTTAAAAACTGTATCGAATGCGGACTTTGCGAAAACAAATGCACGCAGCACCTCCCCATCATGGAAAGGCTCAAGGAAATGAGCGGTTGGCCTGCTCCAGTTTAAAGGCTGTTTCCTTGATAAATAATCATTGTTAAAATCAGATAGAATAAAGTCATGCAGAACCAGGCATATATTGTTTTTAAGAAATGCCTGGTTTCTATTTGTTTTGTTAACCTGGAGACGAGATTTAAACGAATGAAGTTTTATTTCTATCCAATATAGTTAACCCTCATCCCCTGCCCCTTCTCCCACATCAGGAGAAGGGAACAAGCATGGCAAACTATAATCTTCACTTTTTCCATAGGAATACTTCTATTCTCCCCGTTTCAGGAATATTCTTTATTTTTTAAATATTTTTTCAACTCACCGTTTTCGAAGATACAACCTGGGTATAAATAAACCGTACTCACATAATCAAAAATGAAAGCAAATATTATGATCGGAGTGGAAAATATGGACAAAGTGCAGAGAATTCTTAACTTTGCGATGCGGATGGAAAAGGATGCCGCTGATTTTTACAGCTATTACATGGATAAGGTAAGCTCACCGGCTACCCGTGAGCTCTTTCACGAATTGGTTGAAACCGAAAAGCAGCATTACGGATTTTTGAAAAACAAATATGATGAATTGGGTTTTTCTGAACCACCATTGGTTATTTCCTGGGTGGTGGACAGCAACTTTGCTGCAAAAGACCCCCATATCCTCTCAATCAATTCCGAGGTTGCCGGCGACCCGGACGTTGAAGTTTCCGACCTCTCCATCATACGAATGGCATTTCTTATAGAAAGCGATTTTGCGGAATTCTATAAAAATGCGATCGAAGTTGTCGTTGAACCGGATGCAAAAAATTTATTAAAGACGCTGGCGGACTGGGAAGAACAGCATAAGAAAATGTTCCAGGAAAAATACCAAAAGCTCATCAAGAAATATTGGAGCGACATTTCCTCCATTGTATTCCCGGAATAAGGTTTACGCTGCAGATTCTTTGCTGTAAAAGCAAAGAATCTGTTTACGTTTCAGCCCAAATTATATATCCATAAATTACCCAAAATTCTATTGCTGACGGCTATTTTTATTGATATAATATTTATACGACATTTCTCTATTATTTTCGACGAAACCAAATTTCCGGGAGGGATCAAACTATGGCAAGTCATCAGTTTGTTATTTTCAATATAAATGGTGAAAACTTCGGTATTGAAATTACCCAGGTAAAAGAAATCATCAAACCCATGGATATATTCAAAGTTCCCAATACCCCCGATTATATCGAAGGTTTGATTAATTTGAGAGGAAAAGTTCATACGGTTTTCAACCTTCGTAAAAAATTCAACCTCCCTGCTTTAGCTTTTGATGATAATACAAAAATCATTATCGTGAATGTAAACTCCATGATGATCGGCTTTATTGTGGATGAGGTCAATGAAATCGTACGTGTGGAAGATGAAGATATAGAAAATACTCCTCAGGCCATCGCAAGTGCAAACAGCCGGTATGTAACCGGGGTGGCTAAGATTGGAGATAGAATCATCCTGATTCTCGATTTGAGTAGAGCGCTCTCTCTCACAGAAGAACAAGAGCTTCAGAAAATACTGAATACTTCATCCAACTAACCATACACATTTCAAAATAATATAAAGCATTTAAGGCCATGAAATCAGTTATTTCATGGCCTTAAAATTTGCTGTTCGGATTATGCAATTTTAACTTTCAAAGTATCAATGAAGATATCTACAATGTCCGGATCAAACTGCGTCCCCGCACACCGTATCAGCTCCGCCATCGCTGCTTCCGGTGTCATACGTCCTCTATAGGGCCGTTCAGAAATCATGGCATCATAAGAATCTGCCACACAAAGAATCCTGGCCCCCAGGCTGATCGCATTCCCTTGAAGGCCGTCCGGATAGCCTTTCCCGTCAAACCGCTCATGGTGGTGCCGGACATATTCAATCAGTTCGTCCATACTTCCCAGAGGTTCCAGAATATTTGCACTATAAATCGGGTGCATCTTAATCAAGCCAAATTCCTGCTCGGTTAATCGGTCCACCTTGTTGAGGATGGATTTCGGAATTTCAATTTTCCCGATATCATGCAGCAGTCCTGCGTATTGAAGAATACTGACTTCTCTTGGGCTGAGTCCAATCCTCTCACCGATCCTGACTGCGAAAGAGGATACTCTTTCCGAATGTCCCAGGGTATAGGTGTCTTTAGCGCTCAAACTGCTCAGCAATGCCTTGAAAATACCGATGAGCTGCTGATGATCCGCGCTTATGCTCTTTCGAAGCTGCAGCATAATATCCCGGTAGAAATGGATATTATCCGCTCCAAGATTTTTAGCATGATAAAGCGCCATATCCGCCTGAGAAATCAACTCATCTTTACAGTGGGCTATATTGGGATACTGGGATAGTCCCATGGACAAAGCAATATTATTGGTTAGCCACTGGGGATAGTAATTCCCCTTTAAAGTCTCAAATTCCTCTTTGATTTTCTTTGCTGCAGCTTCTACTGCCTCTTTCTCAGCACCGATTAATAGTATTGCAAATTTATGTCCTCCGTATCTGAAAACCGGATGCTCTTCCCTGACCAAATCACTTAACAGATCGGCTGTTGCTTTTAAAATCACATCTCCGCTTTCATGTCCCAGGTTGTCATTGAACAGCTTAAAATTGGCAATGTCAATGAAGATCAGGCCGATCGCGCTGGAACTGTTCGCTTTTGAAAACTCATGATCCAGTACGGAATGAAAGTGCCTGCGGTTATACACTTTGGTCAGTTCATCGGTGATACTCAGCCTTTGAAGTTCCCTTTTCCGCATTTCTTCCCTGTTTGACAATACAGCAATTGCCACGATCGTAAGCACTGTGATGATCTTTTGCGTAAATGCAATAATCATATTGGGGTTTTGAGTTATAAAGTAAAGAACAGAAACAACAACAATATCGTTAAGACTCAGAAGTAACCCGACCAGGAGGCCTAAATAGCGGAAGCGAATTGCAAGATACAGAGAGATAAATGCATGGACTTGAGCAATGACTCCATTGACACTATCCAACTGGATAATTCTTTGCGCAGCAAACAAGAGAAGGTAAAATACGATACAAAGAGTCAGTTCAATCTTTTTGAATCTGCTTGTAAAGTGATTGGATATCAGACTTTTGACATCCATTTTGAACGGAAAATGCTTTGTTATAAAATAAGACATCATCTGACCTCGCAGCAAACAGCTTATTTATATTGGAAGCAATTAAGTGTTCGTATTAATATAATTTGACATAATTTCGTATAATCCTGCAAAAAATTGAAAAAAATATTATTTCTTCTTAAATTCAAATTATTTTTATGCTATTTGTCACTTTACACTGTTTTATTTTTACAAATTCAAAATGCATCCGACTTATATTCGTATTTTGTGTTGTAAATCCGTCTGAAGAATGAAATCAAGAGAACTCCTTAGTTTTATTTATTGACAATCCAGCAGATGGCATTCTAGAATAATATTGGGTTCATATTTATAATGGATGTCTGTTATTTCACGAATGAATATTTTGTTGCTTTGGAGCTTTAAATGAAGTCAAAAGATATTAAAAGTATTAATAGTACGGAAATCGCGAAGATTGCAGGTCTTTCACGCAGTACGGTGAGCAGAGTGATCAATCAGCACCCCAATGTGAAGGGAAAAACTCGTGAAAAGATTCTTAATCTCATTGAGCAGTACGGGTATACTCCAAACCTTTCCGCGAGAGTATTGGCCGGGAAGCGGGCAGATACCATCGGTCTGTTTTTTGTACCCGGTACTAACAGTCCGAACTTTGCAGGAGACACCCAGGCAGACTTCATGTTGGCCTGCATTGCCGAAGCCGCTTCACAAAACGGTTTTCTTACACTGACAAATATCGTTAGAAATATTCATGAACCTGAAAACGTGAAACGGATCAGGGACATCTTTTATGAAGGCAGAATTGACGCCGGGATATTTATTGGCTGTCCGGACCAGGTCCCCATCATTGAAGAACTGGTTGCCAGCGGCTTCATCCTTGGAATCCTGGATCAGAATCCCCAAGGCAGGAATGAATCTAACAGGATTATCGTCAACTACGATGACGGTAGTGCCGAAAAAGCTGTAGATTACCTTGTATCTCTCGGACATCGAAGGATTATGGGGATTCATGGGGATCTCAAACGATATAACGGTTTACAGAAGTATCATTCCTTCCTTCGCGGAATGGAAAAGCATGACCTTGAAGTAAAGAAAGAGTGGCAGCTTTTTCCCGGTTTCCAACATCTTTCTTCCTATTCCATGATGGAAGACTTTCTGAACCGCTCTAAGGAATTACCTACCGCAATGTTTTGCGCCAACGACAGTATTGCATGGGGTGTGATGGATGCATTGAAGAAAGCAGGGCTTTCAATCCCCGGTGATCTTTCAATTATCGGCATGGATGATTCCAGCTTCAGCGCCCTCCTCTCCCCCCCGCTGACTACATTTCGTGTGGATTTTCAGGAAGTACTTGGTACACTCACTAAAAAAGTGATTGAGCATGTAGCCACCCCCTCGGATGAGTTGGTGAGGATTGCCTTTGAATCTGATTTGGTAATGCGAGGCTCCTGTCGTACTATTTGCGTTTGGTGAACTTTTTTAACATTAAGTTGGACGCGTGTTCATTTTTTTAAATAAATAAGGGCTATGTACAAACTATCATTCGCAAGGAATGGAATAAAATAAAAATATTAGGGAGGGATCTTTCATGGAACCAGGAATTTTAGGCAGACAATGGATTACCCAGCTGGGGTTGATTGTAAGAGATATCAACGCCACCGCCAAGAAATATGCAGACTTTTTTGGCATGGATTTTCCGGAGATTATCACCACAGACGCTTATGACAAAGCACAGACTCAGTACAACGGCAAGCCCACCAAAGCAAGGGCCAGGCTTGCATTCTTCCGCCCTTCCGGCGGACTGGAAATCGAACTCATCGAACCCGATGAACATCCTTCCACATGGCGCGAGTTCCTGGACCGGAACGGAGAAGGAGTTCACCACATCGCATTTATAGTCAAGGATATAAAGGGAAAAGTAACGAAGTTAAACGAGATTGGCATGCCTTTGGTACAGCAAGGTGAATATACCGGAGGACGCTATGCTTATGTCAATAGTATCCCCGATCTTAAAGTCATGATTGAACTGCTTGAAAATGATTGATAGTCTAACGAGGGATCAGGAAGTTAGCATCTCAATTCTTCCTCAAATTGAATTTGTAAAATCAGGATTTGATTGAGCTGCTGCAACACCTACGGAATACGTAACAATAAAATGACAAAACAGCTGCCGCAGGAGGTAAGTAAAAGATGCCAATTAGAATCGGAATGATCGGAGGCGGGTCCATTACGAGACTGAGACACGCCCCGGAGTGTAGAGATAACCCCTATTGTGAGATTGCAGGATTCTACGATCATAATATTGAACGTTCAGAAACCTTGGTCGAAGAATTCGGCGGAAAAAGTTATTCAAGCTGCAATGAAATGCTGGCAGATCCTGATATAGATGCAGTATGCATATGCTCCTCCAATGATACGCACGCCAGGATTGCCATCGACGCATTGAGTGCCGGAAAGCATGTATTATGCGAGAAACCCATGGCCGCAAATGTAAAAGAGGCTGCTGCCATGGTGAAAGCAGCGGAAAGCAATCAACGAACTTTGATGATTGCGCACAATCAGCGTTTTGTACCAGCACATATCAAAGCTCGTGAAATGATAGCTTCCGGTTCTCTCGGACGGGTTATCAGTTTTAGAGCCAGTCTGAAGCATGGAGGTCCGGAAAACTGGAGTGTTGTCAAGAGCAATAAGACCTGGTTTTTTAATGAAAGCAGGGCGGTTTTCGGAGTCATGGGAGATCTGGGCATTCATAAAGCGGATCTTCTTCGTTACCTGTTGAATGATGAAGTTGATTCTGTTCTGTGCCTGGCCGACACCGTCGAAAAGCGGAATGAATCCGGCAACCTCATTGGCCTGGATGATATTGCTTTTGCTACTTTAAAAATGTCCGGAGGAGCTGTAGGTACCCTGGAAGTCAGCTGGTGCAATCATGGTCAGATGGAAGACTTTGTAGTTGTTTATTGTGAAAATGGCGTAATTCGTCTCTTACAGGATCCTGTTTATCAGATCGTCATTGAACAGCGGGACGGAGAAGTCCTGCGTCTGAGCATGCCTGAACCGCAGAATGGCTCCGGCATTATGGATGCCTTTGCTGCCTCTGTACTGTCAGGAACAGAACCTTCTGTATCCGGGAAGGATGCGCTGCTTTCCTTGGCAGTGATCACCGCCTGTTTGGAATCTTCCAAAAAGGAAAGCTGGGTCAAGGTAAATCCTTAGTGCTTTTTTACATAACATTTTAATTCGGTATGTAAAAATGCACTTCCTATTAAACTTGGCGACAAAGAGAATTATTTCTAAGAAATAATTCTCTTTGTCGCCATCAGGCCCTTCTTACCCCCACAATGTGCAGATACCTGATTTTCTTCCACGTATAGCACGTCAGGGGATCATTCTCTCTGTCGTCTGAATGTGCGGCAATGCGAATATTCTCCACCGAAGGTGTAGTTCCTGTATTAATAATCACAGGGGTATGGTTATAATGGTTCCCGCCGTTAAAGGAAACTTGAACCAGATCCCCCGGCTTAACATCCTTAACATCTACTTCTTCAGCAAAAGGGCCGCTTCCTTTATTTCCAATTAAAAAATTGTACAAAAAGTTTACCCCGGTCCAGGAAGCTGTCCTTTTATTTGCATTAATATAGTACCATCCGTAGGTTGGCTTGTAATTCATGATACCGCTTCCAGCAAACAATACCTGGGAGGCAAAGTTTGTACAATCTCCCCCGTATTTATCAAAATCGAGATATTGGGGATTCCTTTTCATTGCCCACTTGCGTGCGTATTCGACAGCCTTGACTCTGTCATATTCAGCCACCGGCTTCCGAAAGATATTTTCAATCAACATACCTCTACTCACCACTCTTTTCTTTCCCTATATCATATGCATCGAATTGCATTCATGTATCTTTCTGAAAACAAAAAAAGCCGCCGTTTATCTAAATGGCAACTCATAACTTAATACTATTTTATTTATTGGAATAACCGGGTCTTTTGTAGTCCTATGCAATTTCCCGCAGCAAACCGTTGTTTACCTCTGCCATACAGCCGGATACGATCTTAAGGGCTACTGACGTTGAAACACTGAGGGTATATTTCAAGTCATTGGACATGGAGAATCTCATCTTTTTATATTCCAAATGCTTTTCATAGATAAAGTCCGAAATTTTCCCCTTCATATTGCTTACCGCTGCATTCACAGCAGGCATTAATTCCAATGCTTTAACCCTTCTTTTTAAAAACCTTTCCAGGTTTCTTTCATAGATATAGTGGAGGATCAGGTTATCGTACCGCTTATCATTGTGTGCTTTGCAAAAGTAGTCGGAAATAAAATGAATGACCACACCCAACCTAAAGGAAAACTTCTTAATGCTTTTCTTATCTCCTGGAAGCATGTGCTCACACAAGTATTTGATATTTTCATTGACAAGATCGATGGATCCATCGAAAGAATGGGACATAAACATCATGGAAGGATAGATGTCCGGAGCAATGCAGCCGTGCCTGAAACTGCCATAATCTATATTGATCTTCAGCTCTGCCTGTAGAGTTTTAAAAATAGACTGTGCGATTAATTTGTGTGTATCTGAAAGCATCTTAAAATCCCCCTTATTCCGATTTCCTATTGGAAGAACTTAACGTTTAAACTTTATCGTGGCCGAAAGAATTCAATTCATTCTGTTTACCATGATAAAGCTGAAATACTAAGGAGGATTTAAGTGTATGTAAATTTATCATTAATTCAAAGCTTTTATTGAATGAACTGCTTTAATCCGCAGATTAAACTTTGAAGGTTTCTATGGAACTGTTAAGATCCCCTGCAAGCTCATTCAACTGATCTGTATAGTCATGAACTTCCCGGATCATTTTTATCTGGCTGTCCGTAAAGTCATGAATGCCCTCGGAGCAAGACGCCACTTCCTCAGATACCCCGTTGATCTCCCGGACCAAGCCGACAATGCTTTCCTTCTCCTGATGCATTTCCTCCAGGTAGGTATTGATATTGACGATTTTAATCCCAATATCCTTTACACAATTGAATATATCGCCAAAGGCTGTCCTTGTGTCCAGAACCGCTGCGTTTTGCTCCTCTGCGGCAAGGTTGACACATTCCATGGTTTGAACCAGTTCAGCCGCTTTATTTTGAATGTTCATGATAATATGATTGATTCCGCCTGCCTCGATTCTTGTCTGATCGGAAAGCGTCTTGATCTCATCTGCAACAACCCCAAAACCTCTTCCGGCCTCTCCAGCTCTGGCAGCTTCAATGGATGCATTCAGAGACAGCAGATTCGTCTGGCGGGCAATATTGGATATGGTCTGAGCGATCCTGTTGATTTGTATAATTTCTTCATTCAGGAGCTTTATCACATGATCTACCAATTCAGTATTTCTTACGTTTTCCTTGGATTTTTCATTTAAAACTTCAACCAGGGCCAAACCTTTTTCCGTAGACTGATTCACCTTACCTGAATATTCCTCAACCTCAGCAGACAGTGTTTTTGCTGTATTGATACTTTCCGAAAGCAGTTCAACGCTGTGAGTGACAATATCAGTGCTCTCCGCTTGTCTTTGAATACTGCTCGTAATATCGTCGACAGCCGTCATGGTTTGTTCTGCATGCGCAAGGGAATTCTGTGATGCCGAAGCGATTACTGCGGTCGTGTTGTTAATCTGCTGGGATGCTTTCGTTACTTCACTGATAAGCTTCCTTAGGTTTTTAACCATGTCTGCAAAGCCGCTTTTCAATTCGACGATTTCTGTAATGCTTGATTTGAAATCTGCATTTACGTTTAAGTCTCCCTTTTCTACCTGTTTCATCAAACGGATGATCCTGACTAAGGGTCTTTCAATATATCCGGAGTAAACAATCGAAACAGTCACCGCTATAATCACAAGCACAACCAGCATCAGCAGAATAAAGCTTCTGAATTTCTCCACCGGTGCCATAAATTCTTTTTTATCCAGCTGTGTGCATATGAGCAGCCCTGTTGCCGGTGACTTTTTAAAGCAGGCTACCTTGACGGACTTTTCCAACGAATACTCCAAAAAACCTTCCATGGAATTTTTGTTTTTTAGTATTTCAGAAAAAACTTGATTCCCATTGGGCTTATTCATCAAAGATTTATTTGAATGGTATAATACCTGGTTATTCTCGTTGATCACGATGACTTCCCCGGAAAGTCCCGGTTTGATAGCGTTGTATTTCGAGGTAAACTTGTCCAGGTCAAATAGGATGGTCATGACACCCATAAATCCGGCAAGACTTTTCACCGGTCTGGATACCGGCAGCAGTGTATTCCCTGTAGAACTCGACTTTATAGGATTACCGATAAGCAATTTACCGCTGCCTTTAAGCCTCTCAAAATCCGTCATATTATAAAACTGCTTTCCAATATAATCTTTATGATACTTTAATCCTTCAAGAACGATTTTACCTTGATGATCCGTGATGTAAACTGTCTCATAAAGCTTTTCAGATCCGTCTATCACATTTTTAAGAGACATTTCAATGGAATTACGCCTTGAAGAATCCACAATGCTTGCATCTCTATTAAAGTTCTCCAGTACAACCATAATGTCTGCCTGGGAGGATATCCCCTTGATAAGGTTTCCGGCGCTATCGACCTGTGTCTCGATACTGTTGAAGACACCTTCCGCATTTGCTTTGAGTGTATTTGTTTTTTCTGCTGTAATATTATCAATGGTATTCTTATAAGTAACAATACCAACAATGGCCATAGGAAGTATGGATACTGTGACAAGTACTGATATCAGCTGTAGTTTGAGGGACGAATTTAAGAATATTGATTTCTTCATAAAAGCTCTTAAACTTCTTAAAGCCTTTTCCATATTTTTACCCCTTATTCTGACATTTCCATATTTTTGTGCAAAATATATGGTACTCTGCATTTTTCACAGAGTACCATATATTCAAAACTATTCTTCCACCTTACTTATTTAATTTTTGCAAGTTCCTTGCTGTAATCGGAAAGTGGTACGTATTTAACATCTTTAACAATTTCAGAAGCCTTTGTGAGGTAGAACTTCACGAATTCCTTAACATGCGGCTGCTCCATAGCTTTTGTACTAACATAGATGAATAATGGTCTTGAAAGCGGTGCATAGGATCCGTCTTTGATTGAATCGAAGGAAGGAGCAATAGCACCTTTACCGCCATCTATCTTAAGCAGTTTCAGCTTATCTTTGTTTTCTTCATAGTAAGCATATCCGAAGTAGCCCATAGCACTCTTGTCACCTGCGATACCTTGAACAAGTACATTGTCATCTTCGCTTGGTGTATAGTCGGTTCTTGATTCCTTTGCCTTATGGTTGATTGCTTCTGTAAAGAATTCAAACGTACCGGAGTCAGTTCCAGGTCCGTAGAGTTTGATTTCTGAATCAGGCCATGCAGGGTTTACTTCATTCCACTTCTTTACCTTGCTGTCTTTTTCCCAAATCTTTTTAAGTTCTGCTGTAGTAATGGAATCGATTTTACTGTCCTTGTTAACAACAACAGAGATTCCGTCATATGCTACTGTAAATTCAACAAAATCTATACCATTTGCCTTTGCTTTTTCAGCCTCTTCCTTCTTGATAGGTCTTGATGCATCGCAAATATCGATTTCGCCGGCTGCAAACTTCTTCATTCCGCCGCCTGTACCTGATAAGGCAACAGACACTTCAACTCCGCCTTGTGCTTTTTTGAATTCTTCAGCAATCGCTGCAGAAATAGGATATACAGTACTTGAACCATCAATTACGATTTTTCCGCTTAATTTTTTCTCATCCTTTTTAGGTTCTTCAGCTTTAGGAGCTTCAGCTTTTGGTGCTTCACTTGTTTGCTGGCTGCCACATGCTGCAGTCAACGCTAACCCCATCACAACTACACTAGTCACAAATAATCTTAATAACTTGTTCACTTTTCTTTCCTCCTTCGAATTTATGTTATCATTATCCAACACTTTTTTTGATTTTGTATTAGGTGGGTGTTAACAATTGTTAAGTTGGTATTAAAAAAAGTTAACAGAAGAATAAATCTGTGTTCAATGTTGAACAAAGTTATTGAATAAAGAATACCCGTATACAAAAAATGAGCTATTGATTGAACAGCTCACTTTTTAATATGAGAGTATTATTTTCAAATCATTGCTCGATTACTCTACACTTTTCTGGAATTTATTTCTTAGTACAATAGCAGCTGCATTGGTTGTAAGAAGTAATGCCAGAAGAACGATGATTCCTGCTGCCGCCAGCTCTCTGAACTCAGCTTTGGGTAATCCTGTCCAGTAGTATATCTGCATAGGAAGTGCCGTGAAATTATCCATAATACCTTTAGGAAGGAATGACACAAAGGTTGCTGCACCTACCATGATCAACGGGGCGCTCTCACCTAAAGCCCTGGAAACAGATAAGATAACACCCGTCAAAATTCCAGGGAACGCAGTCGGTAATACAACCTTTCTGATCGTCTGCCATTTGGTAGCTCCAAGGGCATAGGAACCATGTCTGAGAAATTGGGGTACTGCTTTTATGGCTTCCTGAGAAGCAACAATAACAATCGGAAGAACTACCAGCGACATCGTAAGTGCACCTGAAAGAATACTCTTTTTTAAAGCCAGGGTTCTAACGAAAACGGTAAGTCCCAATAACCCGTAAACGATAGCAGGTGTTCCTGATAGATTGGATATGTTGATCTTGATAAACTTTGTCAGCCAGTTGTTCTTTGCATACTCTTCAAGGTAAATTGCACACCCTAATCCCACAGGAACTGCAAACACTACGGTTAGGGCTATGATATATAAACTGCCGAGGATTCCCGGAAGAATACCGGATTTATGCGGAAATCTTGACGGAAACCCCGTAAAAAACTGTTTGCTTAACCATGGAAGCCCTTTTGTCAGAATATCCGCAATTAGTACAAAAAGTATTACGATACCAATACAGGTAACACAGAATATTGCTGCGTGGAAAATGGAATCTTTTAATTTTCTGTATTTTATATGATTGTTTGTCTGTACTTTCTTTTGCTGTTTCACCAATTCATTCGAAATATCCATTTGCTTCATCGTCAACTCCATATCTTTTTCCTGATAAGGTTCAAATCCCAATAACTCCTTCATCAATATTCCTCCCTGTATTTTTCAACGATATGATGAGAAAGTATATTCAGTCCTAAAGTCATCAGAAATAATAATAATCCAACGGCAAACAACGAGTAATACCCGGCTGTTCCATGCGGATTATCCCCCTGACTGGCTTGCACAATAAAAGCGGTCATTGTCTGAAGGCTTTCCGCAGGATTGAGTGTAAGGTTTGGCTTAGCACCTGCAGCAATGGTAACAATCATCGTCTCTCCGATAGCCCTTGAAACAGCCAGAACAAAGGATGCAGATATTCCGGAAATAGCGGCGGGTACAACTACCTTGAGCGAAGTTTCAAGCTTTGTTGACCCCAGAGCATAAGCACCATGCCGCAGTGAATCCGGCACTGCTCTTAACGCATCCTCACTTAGGGAAGATACGAGAGGGATTGTCATGATACCGATTGCAATACTTGCGCTTGTCGCATTAAAAATCTCTATCTGCGGGATTAACTTTTGCAGCGTGGGAGTAATCCAAGTCAGTGCAAAAAAACCATATACTATAGAAGGTATTCCAGCCAATATCTCCAGAAATGGCTTCAGCACCTTTCTGACCTTAGGATGTGCATACTCACTAAGATAAATTGCTGAAAGCAATCCAATGGGAACGGAAATCAACGCTGAAAATATAGTTATCACAAGAGTGCCGCATACCAAAGGCAGTACACCAAAGTGAGGATCACTGAATAGCGGTGTCCATTGAGTTCCAGTCAAAAAATCTTTCAAGGAAACCATTTTAAAGAAACCGATGGAATCTCTCAAAAGAGAAATAATGATCCCGATGGTTGTGAAAATAGATATTAAGGCAAAGAATAAGAATATATTTTTTGCAGCTGAATTTGTAAAATTCATTCTTTTT
>JAOAAU010000083.1 GCA_026418695.1 Clostridia bacterium | reverse complement strand
GGTATGGGTTGTGTAATGCTTGTGGGCAGTCGCAAGATTGTCTATAGGTATGTAATGATCTATATCAACTGTAGCGTAGATCATCATGAGCTCTTTTTGTTATGCTTTTAAAACATTTTTGTTTATTTGTGCTCATTAAATGGTAAATTAATATCGTCAAAATAAATCTTTTGAAAGGATGATTTAAATGAAATTGTTTAAATGCACCGTCTGCGGATATATTCACGAAGGAAACGAAGCTCCCAATGTTTGTCCGAAATGTGGAGCTCCAAAGGACAAGTTTGTGGAATTGACCCAGGAAGAAACGGATAAGGTTTATAAATCCGACCGCACCAATGATATACATATGGAAATAGCAAACCTTTGTATGAGAATTGCAGCTTTATCGGAAGAAGGAATCAAACTCAATCTTGATCCTGCTTGTGTTGCTGCATTTGAAAAAGCTAAAAACGAATCCTGGATAATCAAGCAAAGAGCTAAAGCAGAAATCGCAGGCCATATGAGCAAGGGTAAATGGTGATTTTATTTCTATTGGTATACTACCCCGCTGATAGAAATGAAATAGGGGCTGCAATTGATTTTGCAGCCCTTTTGATTTTAATTATTTCAGCACATTTTCTATGACTCTCAGAAAGTTTTCCCCTGCTAGCCTGCTTACACTTTCTTCTGAATAATTCAGTCTCAATAATTCATCAAAAACTGTATATATTTCTTCAACGCCTTGAATATCGTTCGGTGTACATTCAATCCCGTCAAAGTCTGCTCCCACCCCAAGATGCTCATCTCCTGAAATGCTTACAATATGCTCAATATGCAAGATGATGTCCTTTAATGAAGCACTGCCCGAACTGTTTAAAAAATGTGGATACAGGTTAATGCCGATAACCCCGCCGTTTGTCTTAACTGCTTCGATCTGACGGTCCGACAGATTGCGGCGGTGGTCACAGATCTTTTTTGCATTGGAATGAGAGACAATGATGGGATCTTTCGTAACTTCAAGCACATCCCAGAACCCTCTTTCCGAGATATGAGACAAATCGACCAGCATCCCCAAACGGTTCATTTCTTCGATGAGACTTCTTCCAAAGGATGTTAAGCCTCCACCCGTGATTTCCTCGGAAGCCCCGTCGGCGATCTCATTTCTATGGTTCCAGGTCAATCCGATGGCTCTGACTCCCAGTTTGTAGAACATTCTTGCCGCCGCCAGATCTCCCTGCAATGCATCTCCACCTTCTATAGATAAGATTGCGGCGATTTTTCTTGAGTTAATTGCATTCTGTACATCATAATAATTAAGACACATCATCATTACATCATGATTACTTTCCAGTTCCAGATAAAATCGATCGATGATCTGGATTGCTCTTTTCATAGCATAGGCCTGCCCGTAGGACGGATCAATAAATGCAGCAAAAAACTGAAGATTCCCGCCTTCTCTCGCCATCAATCTATCCAAATCAATATGGCAGCGGTTTTTTCGGAGGTTTTCTCCAGTCTCCATAATCTTTGATATGGTATCACAGTGTGCATCAACAAAAATCATACTTCACCCCTCATCATTTCAGCTATTGTATATTATATCAGATTCATGTTTATAAAATGATAAGTTATCTTTTTGTATATAAATTGCGATAATTATATAACAAGGACAATTTGATTATCGCAATTTACATTAAGGTAACAACCAGCCAGGGGAAATGAGGTCTCTCTGATTGCAAAAAATATAAATTGAAAATTTCTTTGAAAATTTTTTTTGCATGTTATATAGAAAATTTCGTCTTAACAATTTCATTCAATAAAAAAACCCGTATTTTATGAATACAGGTTTTTTGTGACTTACCTTGCTATTTTTAATCTAAAGCTTACTCAACAGTTGGCTCACTTTTTTTGCAGCAGTCAAACTTGTTTACAATATCCGGAACCATGTCCAGCAGCTTTTCCAGGCCTCCGCCCTTTTTAACCGGAAGCATTTCCACACGATCGCCTTTGATCACTAAAACGGCTGTTGGCGTGATTTTTGCTCCGCCGCCACCGCCGCCGCCAACACCTTTGGAGCCTCTTTCATCCTGTCCGTCTCCGCCGCCTGTTCCTGCTCCGAAAGCAACGCTGATAAAAGGTATGATCGTAGTGTCTCCCACTTGAATCGCTTCCCCAACCACCGTCTTGGTTGTGATGAATTTCTCCAGTTTTTCAAATACGGCATTCAAATTATCCATTACAAAATTCCCTTGATTCATTGACATTTATTTTGTCCCCTTTCTTTTTTCTCATCATTTTTTTGATTATATTTCTAACAGGCTTGGTCAACAGGAATCTTACAAAAAGGATTGTAATCACTCCCAGAATCAACCTTCCCTGAATTAACAAACGCCCTTCGAGGATCTCATCTTCAAATTCCGGAACAATATTTATATTAGGTAAATTCAAGGCGCTGATAAAGCTGCATGCAATTCCGGTAACAAAAGGATCCTCAAACCCATACCTCCCGCTAATCTCAAAACGCTGCGGCATCGAGTGCTTAAAGAAATCTTTAAGGAACTGAAGCACACTGTTCAGAAATTCCTGATTCATCACATCCTTCCATTCAACGGAAGTTTCCTTTTTTTCTCGTTTCCTTTGCTTGGTTTTATCCGAAGGCTCGTTAAAGCGAATTTCTCTTCCGACAAGCAGCATCTTGCTTGAAAACCCATTCTCACTTGTATATCCGGCTGAGCCTCTAATACCATTAAATAACCATGAGATTTCTGCTTGAAAAAGGATCGTCTCTTCCTTAGCTCCCAACAAACTGTATCGGATAGGAATGATCAGGATCAATAACAGCAGCAGAAGCAGGCTCAACAGCATATACCCTAGTATCGTCAGCAATATCATGTCTGAAACCTCATTTGCATTAGTTTAAATCCACCCTTCAACGCACTCCCGGATAACTTCAAAGCTAGAGAAGGCGCCTTTTTCAAACCGTTTTTCAGATATTTTTCACCTGTTTTGACACCCGGAATGAATTTCAAATACAAACCGGCATTGCTAAAATTCTTCCTTTGAAGTTCCATTAGTCTTTTCAGGTTCATGGACGTTTCGCAATTATTAAATACCTTCTCAAGAGCGCTCTCTCTAACTTTTCGAACCTCTGCAGGTACTTCCACACGGGATTTTTTCAAACCTTCCAGTTCCCAGAAAAGCAGTTTCATATCAGAAAGTTCTTTTCTGCACTCCCTGCATACTTTCAAATGTTCCTCGACAAAGATTCTTTCAATCGGATCTATGATTCCCTCCAGGTAATCCTGTAAAAGATCGGGTTTAAAATTGCAGTTCATCGTTACACCTCCCATACGCCATATCGCTTCAGTTTTTCCTTTAATATGCCTCTTCCTCGGTGAAGATAGGTTTTGATCGTACCAATGGGAGCCGACATGGCTTCACCGATTTCTTCGTAACTCATTCCATTAACATGTCTTAGGATCATGGCCATCTTCATATCCGGCTGAAGCTGGTTAATGGAGTTCTGCAGAACGGCTTTTGTATCTGTACAGATCACTTCATTTTCTATATTGGTATTGTCCGGAATCATATTTTCCAAAGGCTGATCGCCTTCGGTGATTTCCTGGTTCAGAGAGATCTCATTTCCTCTAGCAACTCTAACATGATTCAGACAGGTATTGACAGTGATTTTTTTTATCCAGGGCAAAACCGGCCGGCCTTCTTCAAACCTATCCATGGCCTTATAGATCTTGATAAAAACTTCCTGCATCAGATCAAGGGCATCTTCCTTTGAGTTGGAATAATGAAAGCAAATGGTATAGATATAATTCTCATATTTTTTATAGAGCGCATCATATCCTTCTCTTTTATTCAGTTTACACAGCCGAATGATCTTTCCCTCTTCCTGCACTAATACAAATACCCCTTAAGCTTACTTTTCTTTGTCTATGGTAATAAATACACGATAAAAATATAAAAGTTTCAGAAATTTTAAAATAATTTTCAAATCAAAAACCTTCAGATCAACAGTCGGTCTGAAGGCATGGAATTTCAAAATGCGTTCTTTATGTGGTTTAAAGTAAAATTATGCGGACTAGTACCTTCAAACAGAATTTCAATGACATCAAACCGGATATTCCGGTCAAAAAGATTCTTATTTAAAAGATAAACATTCGCAATTTTCTTTATGTTTTCTTGTTTGCTTTTTCCCACAGCCTCTGCCGGGGTTCCAAATATTGTACTGCTTCTGGCTTTTACCTCAATAAAACAAAGATCTTGTCCCTCTTCGGCGATAATATCAATTTCACCGATTCTGCCAACGCGGAAATTTTTTAAAACGATCCTGTAGCCTGATTTTTGAAGATACTCTAGAGCAATCAGCTCTCCCTGATTTCCCAACTTCTTTCGATTATTTCTTTGCATACTTCTCTCCAAAGGATTGATCCAGCTGGCTGACAAATATAAGAATCTCCGCTACGACTTCATACAGTTCCGGAGGAATCTCATCCCCAAGGTCCAGTTTGTTTAAATTATGGGCCAATTCAGCATCCTGATAAATCGGAACATTGTTTTCCTTTGCCGCCTCCAGGATCTTTTCCGCCATCTCACCTTTACCGAGAGCAACCAACTTGGGAGCTTTGTCGCTATCCGGTGTATATTGCAGCGCAGCTACCTCTTTTACTTTTTTTTCTCCTTTTTTATTGGAAGTGGTCATAATTAATTCATCTCCATTATAACGCATCCATAGAAAATTTTTCGTTTGTAGAAAAATTTTCTTACCTCAGCGCGTTTCAACGAGGCGGGAAATATGCTCACCGCATGAAAATCCAAGTATAACCCGTCACCTAAAGAGGTGGTGAACACTGATTGCCTCGTTATATTCTAAAGTCGATAGAGTTTCTGTTGCTTTCCGTTTCTTTTTTGGCAAGGCTGTTGATATTCAGTACACTGGCCTGTTCTTCAATCAGTCTGTATTTAAAATCCACAAGCTTATAGCCTTTTTGCTGAAGCCTTTCATAGAGTGCTTTATGATTCTGTTTTACGAAGTCTATAATCGATTGTTCCTCTACCCGCATATTCACACTGACGTTCTTTTTGTTGATACCGATCAAAGAATCCACCTGACCCATGTTTTCAGTATTCAGGGAAATGAACATGGTTGCGTTTTCGGGATCAATTTTTTTACGCCTTGAGTCCCTTTTCAATACGTACAATTCACCGGTCGTATTATTGTTGTTCATGTTCAGAGGAATCTGTACATAAGAGTTAAAGTTATTGATTTCACTGATGAATTTAATATTGCTTTCCAGGTTGTCCAGTTTATGCATCAATTCCCTATTATTTTGAGTATTGTTCTGCTGCAGGTTTTCTCTGATCGTCTCAATCTTTGACAGTAAATCCTTATATAATTTGTGGACATTCATGTCTTCAGGATGCGCGTCCTTATTGACTTTCACAAAGGAATTTTCTAAAGCCTTGGGAACGGAATCCTTTTCAAGTGCAGTCTCTTTTCCGTTGACATCCGCAGTTGAATTATCCGCCTTATGATACTGTTTAAGTCTTGAACTCAACTCCCGGATTAAAAGACTGATTTCCTTTTTTGCGTCCAATGGAAGCTTTTCAATATCAAGATCTGCCGATTTCAAAGCTTGCAGCAGTTTCTCGTCTGTGTCTTCTTGATTTTTATTCCCAGCTTTGATCACATTTTCTATTTGCAGCAGGATCTGCTTTAAATCCAAAGGCTGCTTCAATTGCTCAGCCAGCTTTGGCAGTAATTCCTTTAGCTCGTAGTTTATCATCTTAACCAGATTCTCAGGCGTTTGTTTCTCGTTAGGAGCTGCCTTTTCAGCTTGTGCTGAATCTTTAAAATGTGCGGAAAATTCTTTAAGATTTTCTATATTTTTTGATATCTGCGGATCAGAAGAAGCGCTTAATTCCTTGATCAAGCTTTCAATCTCTGCCCCGATCTTGATTTTTCCTTCCACAAGACTTGTTAATTTTGATATTTGGTTTTCGTTCACCTGAACCTTGTTTGCAACAAGGAACACCGCCTTGTCCGGTGTTAGGTTTTTGAACTTCAAGAGACTGTCCACGGCTTTATCAATAAGATCTTTACTGATCGGTAGGTTCTGCTTGCTCATTTCTTTTGCGATTTGCAGATTTAGTTCATCCGGTTTTAAATTCAATGTAATCAGCTGTTTTTTGACATCCAAATCTGGGTCTACCATTTTGGGCGTTTTTACGGTTTCTAAAAGAAGCTTTTGATCGTTTTTTTCCTTTACGGTAAAATTAACAAAATCTCCAGCCTTTGCATCCACTTCGGTCAAAGAAGAAGCCGCAATTCTGCTTCCGTCAAAAAGCTTCAGAATCAATTCATTGGAAGCAATCTCCAGAACCTGTGCTCGGACAACATCTCCAACATTCAGCCTGCTCAAAATATCGGACAGGTTCGAAATATTCAGTTGGCCCTGGGACACCCCATCAATTCTCATCTTTATTCCCCCGCAAATGAAAAAAAGTATATACACCTCGGTTCATACTATATTTATCGGAAAATTTGAACCAAACATTGTATTACTTTTTTAGTGATCTCAAAATTAATTATTATAAAAAGAAATTAACCTGCAAAGTTTTTTGTAAAGCTGATTCTATGAATCGGACTCAACCCGAATTTCCTGATGGCCTCGATATGATCTTTGGTTCCATACCCCTTATGCTTAGCAAAACCATATTCAGGATATAGTTTGTCTGCCTCTTCGATCATCCTGTCCCTTGTAACCTTTGCTAGAACGGAAGCTGCAGCAATGGAAACACTGAGAGAATCACCTTTATCCATGGCTTTATAGGAAATTAAAGCTTGATTTAACTTCACTGAGTCAATCAGCAAAAAGTCCGGTGTTGGGTTCAATTGTTTGATTGCTTCCAGCATAGCGAGCTTAGTCGCTTCCAAAATATTAATTTCATCGATGCATTTTTCATCGATGATGCCAATCCCATAGGAAACAGCCACTTCTTTGATCTGGTCAAAAAGAAGGTCTCTCTGCTTTGCACTGATCTGTTTTGAATCATTTAACCCTTCCAGGTAACAATCCTTTGGTAAAATCACAGCAGCAGCAACGACTGGTCCTGCCAAGGGGCCTCTTCCTGCTTCATCAATGCCGGCGATATATCGATATTCTTTTTTATAGGCTTCATTTTCATACTTCATCATCTTACTTAGGCGAATATACTCCCGGTCCTGATCTTCTCTCTTTTTAATGAATTTTTCAATCAATTTCTCCAGGTTCGCTCCGGAAGTTTCCTGTATGGAGTATAGATAATGCAGGGCCTCATCCGGCTGCATTACTTTTACAGTTGCTTCTATCTGCTTTAAGCTCGTTTTCTTTTCCATACGAATATCCCCCGATTGATTCAAAAATTATTTTACTCATTTATTTGGTCTTGAGGGTTTGTTTCTTCCTTTTTCTCCTGTTCCGGTTTTTCCAGAGATATCCTTCCGATTTTTCCGCCTCTGAATTCATCGAGAACAATAGAGGAAATCCTGGAATAATCGATTTCTCCGCCAGAAATAATACAGCCCCTCTTTTTCCCTGCCGTCTCCAAAAGTTTTAAACCGTCCATATCCTCCAACGATTGAAACTTGAAACGTTCCATAAGGTTCTTGGGATAAGTTTCACTCAGCTTCGCCAGTAACACTGCCGCAATTTCACCGGTATCCATGATATCGTCTTTTATTGCGCCGGTAAAAGCAAGATTGAACCCAACTTGCTCATCATCAAACTTTGGCCAGAGAATTCCCGGAGTATCCAGAAGCTCTATCTCCTCATTGAGACGGATCCATTGCTTTCCGCGGGTGACGCCAGGCTTATCCCCCGTAACTGCGCTTGCTTTTCCCGCAATTTTATTAATAAAAGAAGACTTTCCGACATTCGGAATTCCAACCACCATCGTCCGAATCGGTCTAAAAATTCTTCCTTTCTCTTTTTCCCGCTCCAGCTTTTCCTTCATGATATTTCTCAGGGTTGCTTTCAGTTCAGGAATCCCTTTTCCTTTGATGGAATCAATAAAAATATGGGATTCACCCTTTGCATTGTACCACCTGCTCCATTCCCTTGAAACAGCCTCATCGGCAAGGTCGGATTTATTCAGGACGACTACCTTGGGTTTATTGTTGATAAGCCCGTCAATCTCAGGGTTTTTGCTGCTTCTGGGAATTCTGGCATCCAAAAGTTCAATGACCACGTCCACGAGTTTTAAATTTTCAGCGATCAAGCGGCGGGTTTTGGCCATATGCCCGGGAAACCATTGTATGTTCATTGCTTCCTCCCAAATCGTAAAAAAGAATAGATTGTTAGAAATCTGAAACTATAATAAGTTCCATGAAGGATTTCTAAGCATTTGTATGATAATTAAAAAATTATCCAATATTTATTTTAGAACTCCAAATGTATTTAAAGGATATACCCGCATTACGGCTTTTCCTTTGATTTTCGATGTTTTGATAAAGCCGATAGATCGGCTGTCACTGCTGTGTTGTCTATTATCACCTAAAACGAAAACTTTATTCTTCGGGACTACTACCGGGAACTGCATATTCAAGGGCGAAGTCTCACCTTTCGCATAGGGCTCATCCAGCTTCTTTCCATTGACATAGACTTGTCCGTCTCTGATGTCCACTGAGTCTCCCGGAAGAGCAATAGCCCTCTTGATATAGTTTACTTCCCCAAAATCCGGAAAGGCTTTTCTAAAAAAAGGATTGTCATCCAAAATGGCGTTGTTTTCAAACAGTCCTGCCTGATATTGCAGTACCACCATATCCCCGCGTTGAGGTTTTGAAAATATGTAACCGAGCTTATATACTATCAGCCGTTGTTCATCCTGGAGCGTATCGTTCATAGAATCCCCTTTGACCATCACCGGTTCAAAAAGAAATCCACGGATGGCTAAGGCAATCAATAATGCGAGCAATATGGCATTGGTCCATTCAAGAATCTCGTTAAAAAGGCCGGAAGATCTTTTTTCTGAATCTAAAACGTTCTTATTCTCGTCCATTTATTCATCACCTTTTTGGTTCATCATTCATCATTTCATATTTCAAAATGTAATTCAATTGCATTTTGAATCCCTGAAACATCTATTTGCCTAGCCCTTCCCAATTTACATGTTTTGGTTTGGTAAAGCGTTTATATCTATTGTCTCTCGAGCATTATAAATTATTTCAGGATATAATAAAAGGGACATTAAAGTCCCCTTTTATTACTTTTATTCTTATCTTGTTTCCAACTTTGTCTTAACCTTAGCCGCCTTACCAACTCTTTCACGCAGGTAGTAAAGCTTTGCTCTTCTGACCTTACCTTGTCTGATGACTTCGATATGGTCAATCTTTGGAGAGTGTACAGGGAAAATTCTCTCTACGCCAACTCCGTAAGAAATTCTTCTTACTGTGAAGGTTTCTTTCAAGCCTTCGCCTTTTTTAGCAATGATGGTGCCTTCAAAAGCCTGAAGTCTTTCTCTGTTACCTTCCTTGATCTTAACATGAATTTTAACGTAATCACCTATATTTAATGAAGGTAAATCGTTTTTCAACTGTTCTTGCTCAAGTGCTTTAATGATATCCATTTTTCTTCCTCCCTCCTGCCTAGACGTTCATGGCACTTCCAGCGGACCGTCCGTAATTCACACACAAAGTGTATTATACCATAAGGGAAAAACCCTGTAAACATATTTTTCATCTTTTTAGAGTTTTTCCGACTCAAGGACCTTCTTTAATTCTGCTTCCAGTTCCTTATTTCCCTCAATCATGTCCGGACGTTTGAAGTATGTCCTTTTAATAGATTGCTGCCGTCTCCATTTTTGAATATTGGCATGATGCCCGGAGACTAATATATCGGGAACCTTCTTCCTATTAAATTCGAATGGACGTGTATACTGAGGATATTCCAGGAGTCCGTTGTAGTGGGATTCCTCGGAATAGGACTCTTCACCGGACAATACTCCCGGTACCAGCCTGCTGACGGAATCGATGAGCACCATAGCCGGAAGTTCGCCACCGGTAAGTACATAATCACCGATCGAAACTTCCATATCAACAATATCTTCAATGATCCTTTCATCGATTCCTTCGTAATGTCCGCACAAAAGAATCAGGTGTTCCTCATTCTTCAGTTCTTCGACAAGCTTCTGATCCAGCAGTCTTCCCTGAGGACTCATATAGATCAATTTAGGCTTATAGTCCAGGTTTTCTGTCAATGACAAATAGGCATCGTAAATCGGCTGTGACATCATGACCATACCGCTGCCGCCGCCATAAGGATAATCGTCGACTTTGCGGTGCTTGTCCTTGGAAAAGTCCCGGATGTTGACCGGGTTGATTTGTATCAAACCATTTTCCTGAGCCCTGCCGATGATACTTTCACTCAGTACCTGACGGAACAATTCGGGAAACAGCGTCAGTATGTCAAACTTCATCGTCTATCAATCCTTCTGGAAGTTGAACCACCATTTTATTGTTTTCAAGAGAAATCTCTTTGACAACACTTTTGAGTGCAGGTACAAGGACTTCTCTGTTATTCTCGCCTTTAACAACAAAAACATCGTTACTGCCGGTTTTAAGTATATCCGTTAGTTTTCCCAAAGGATAGCCGGATTCCTCAAACACTTCGCATCCAATCAGATCACAAATAAAAAATGCATCTTTCGGCAGTTTCACCGCATTTTCACGGTCAATTTTAAGTACGGCACCTTTTAATGCCTCGGCAGCATTTAAATCTGTGATTTCCTTAAACTTTACAATTACCATTCCCTTGAAAAACTTGACACTTTCCAGGTGCATTTTTGCAAGATTTCCGTTAAAATCCACATAAACCCATTTCAGCTTTGTGTACCTTTGAGGATCATCCGTAAACGGCTTGATCTTGACTTCGCCTTTTACACCGTGGGTATTCACAATTTTCCCTATATCAAAGATATCGATCATTGATTTCACCATCCAAAGATTGAATAAGGGACAAACCAAGAAATCATCGGTTGTCCCCTAAAATTCAATTACTGCAGTATTTCAACCACAACTCTCTTGTCTTCCTTCACTGCTGCCGCCTTGACAACCGTTCTGATCGCCTTGGCTATTCTGCCCTGCTTTCCAATGACTTTTCCCATGTCGTCCTTGGAGACTCTCAACTCCAGTATGAGGGATCTTTCTCCTTCAACTTCGTTTACAGAGACTTCATCGGGATAATCAACAAGGGATCTGGCAATGGTTTCGAGAAGTTCTTTCATTCCTGTTACCTCCCGGTCTTATGTTACTGGAGTATTCCTGCCTTTTTCAACAGTGATTTTACTGTATCTGTAGGCTGAGCTCCATTCTTTATCCATTTGGAAGCCTTTTCAGCGTCGATCTGAATCGCAGCAGGTTCTTTCAGTGGATCATAAGTACCGATTTCTTCAATAAACCTACCATCACGAGGATATCTTGAATCAGCGACAACAACTCTGTAGAAAGGGCTCTTTTTAGCTCCCATTCTTCTTAATCTCATTTTTACTGCCATTTGTTTCACCTCCCTTAATACATAAATGTATAATGAAGAAAGAAGAGTGAAGAATGAAATCATGAACCACTAATTATTCGAAAAAAACATAATTGCGAATTATTAGTTCAGTGATAGACTTTAAATTCTTCTTTCTTAATTCTACTTTCTTAATTAACGTTAAAACGGCATTTTAAACTTTCCAAGTCCTTTTTTTGAATGCTTTGTCATTTCAGTCATGGCCTTCATCATCTTTTTCATTTCTTCAAAATCTTTTAGAAGCTTGTTGACTTCCTGTATGGTCGTACCACTTCCTGCAGCGATTCTTTTTCTTCGGCTGCCGTTGATGATGCCAGGATCATTCCTTTCATGCTTGGTCATGGATTTGATGATTGCTTCCACATGCCCCATCTTTTTCTCATCGACGTCTACATTTTGCAGTGCTTTTGCATTTACACCCGGCAACATTCCGAGAACCTCGTTTAACGGTCCCATCTTTTTTAGCTGTTGCATCTGATCAAGGAAATCATCCAGCGTAAACTGCTGTGTACGCATTTTCTTCTCAAGCTCCAATGCCTTTTTCTCATCGAAGGCTTCCTGAGCTTTCTCAATCAAGCTGAGCACATCACCCATGCCGAGTATACGAGATGCCATTCGGTCTGCATGGAAGGGTTCGATGTCACTGAGTTTTTCACCCATACCTGCAAATTTGATCGGCTTTCCGGTGACATGTCTTACAGATAAAGCAGCTCCGCCTCTGGTGTCACCATCCAGCTTGGTAAGAACAACACCGTCGATTCCGAGCTTTTCATTAAAGCTTTCTGCAACATTGACCGCATCCTGACCGGTCATGGAGTCAACCACCAATAAGATTTCATGGGGTTTAACCGAGCTTTTGATGTTTAAAAGCTCATCCATCAGTTCTTCATCAATATGAAGACGACCGGCTGTATCTATAATCACTAAATCATGCTGTTTTGCTTTTGCGTGTTCCAATGCGGCTTTTGCGATATCTACAGGGTTTAGCTTATCCCCGATGGAGAATACCGGGACATTCAGCTGTCCGCCCACAACCTGAAGCTGTTTGATAGCGGCTGGCCTGTAAACGTCACATGCTACCAGCAATGGATTCTTACCTTGCTTTCTTAACAAGCTTGCTAATTTTCCTGATGTCGTCGTCTTACCTGAACCCTGCAAACCGACCATCATATAAACTGTTGGCGGTCTTGGAGAAAAGGTTACCTTGCTGTTTTCACTTCCCATCAGGTTGATCAGTTCTTCGTGTACAATCTTTATAACCTGCTGTCCCGGGGTCAGACTCTCCAGAACGTCTTGTCCTACAGCTCTTTCTGAGATTTTACTGATGAAATCCTTAACGACCTTGAAGTTGACATCCGCTTCCAGCAGCGCCAATTTGATTTCACGCATAATCTCTTTTACGTCCTTTTCGGACACTCTTCCGGCCCCACGCAGCTTTTTGATTGTATCCTGCAGTTTATTGGATAAACCTTCAAAAACCATATATTTTAACCTCCGGATCATTTCAATTCTTACGCGTTGATGATTTCTTCTATTGTATCTCTGATGGTTTCCAGCGCTGCTCTGTCTTCTTCACTAAAAGCGCTCTTATCCATCTCATTGATCTTGTTTAACACCGCTTCGGCCTTTTTCTTCTGCTCCGAAAACTTTTGTACAAGACCCAGTTTTTCTTCCAACTTATGCAGTGCAGCTTTTGCACGCTTCATATTGTCAAAGACGCCTTGACGGCTTATATCTAATTGCTCGGCGATTTCACCGAGGGAATAATCGTGATTAACATGCAAATCCAATATTTCATATTGTCTATCCGTAAGCAGCTGTCCGTAAAAATCAAGGAGCAGACTGATTTCATATACATTATCCATAAGCGTTTCACTTTTCCTGCAAAGTACAAATACTTTACACCTTATTCTAGTGTATATGCTCTTACTTTGTCAAGGTTAAATCGGATTAATTTTTCATATTTTGTTTTTTAATGCGAACAATTTGAATTTTCTAAGGATAAAAACAATATATCATTGTGGGCGAACCGATGTCTCGACGCTATATTATCTTTGAGGGCGAGTCAGTGTCCCGCCCCTACTAAATAACCTCACCTTCCAGGGACCAGGTTTGGATTTTGTTGATTCGCACTTGTATCAGCTTACCTACAAGTTCGTCGTTTCCTTTAAAGTTTACAATTTTATTGGTTCTGGTTCTACCGGTAAACATTTCAGGATTGTTTTTGCTGGTTCCATCCACCAGAATTTCAACCACTTGCCCAAGCAGTTCTTCATTATTCGCTTTGCTGATCCTGTTTTGGACCTCCAGCAGCCGCTGGAACCTTTCCTTCTTCGTTTCCTCTGAAACCTGGCTTTCCATTTTTGCTGCCGGTGTACCCGTTCTCTTGGAATATAGGAAGGTGTAGGCAGAGTCGTACCGAACAGTTTGCATGACATCCAAGGTTTCCAGGAAGTCTTCCTCTGTTTCGCCTGGAAATCCTACAATGATATCCGTAGTTAATGCGATTTCAGGAATGATCTCCTTAATTTTCTTCATTAAATCCAGATAGTGTTCTTTGGTATATTTCCGATTCATTTCATTTAGAATTCTTGTACTGCCGGCCTGGATGGGAAGATGCAGATGCTCGCAAACCTTTTTACAATCGCGCATCGCATAAATCAAGTCATCGGACAGGTCCTTGGGATGGGAAGTCATAAACCGAATCCGTTCGATTCCTTCCACCTTGTCCAATTCATGTAAAAGCCCTGCAAAACTGGTTCCATCCGATAAGTCTTTACCATAGGAATTTACATTCTGTCCCAAGAGGGTGATTTCCTTGTAGCCCTGTTGTCCTAACGTCATGACCTCATGAACGATATCGGATACGCTCCTGCTTCTTTCCCTGCCTCGAACGTAAGGAACGATACAGTAGGAGCAAAAATTATTGCACCCATACATAATGGTCACCCAGGCCTTGACGCCATCTTTTCTTTCAATAGGAAGATTTTCAACGATGGAACCCGAAGATTCCCAAACATCGATGATGGTTTCCTTTGAATTGACGGCATTGTACAAAAGCTCAGGAAACTTGTACAGGTTATGGGTTCCAAATACAAGTTCAACATGTCTGTAGGTCTTCTTTATATATTCAACCACCTCAGGCTGCTGCATCATACACCCGCAAACTGCGATGATCAGATTCGGGTTTTCTCTTTTTAGTTTTTTTAGTGCACCTAAATGCCCATAAACCTTTTCTTCTGCATTTTCTCTTACACAGCAGGTGTTAAAAATGATCAGATCACTATCACTGTTCTTCTCAGTTTCCATGTATCCCATATCTGAAAGCATACCCGCAAGCCGCTCAGAATCGTTTTCATTCATCTGGCAGCCAAAGGTGCTGAGACTGTATTTTAATAATCTTCCCTGATTGATTTCCTTGATTTTTCTGATAAAATCCTTCTGAATCTCGACTTCAGCTGCCGGCACGACGCATTCGGTTCTTTTCACTGCAGTTCCTCCTATCAAAACTTAACAATAAGCGCTGTATCTATTGATCATGTAAAATCTAAAATTCACCTTAGTTTCATGCTTTCCAATCAAAAAGAATTTATTCCCGTCTTGAGCGCTCTGCAACTAATATTGCTTGTTTACAAATAAAGATTATAGCACAAATCTATTTAAATAAGAATAACCAACGTATGTAGATGCCTGTACACTAACAAATTTGTCTTCAACTATGTTTCAATAAAAAAACAGTGCTGTTTACAACACTGTTTGCCAAACTTAGCAGAACTCCGGTTAAACAACTTTTTCAAGCACGGAAACGATACTTCCATCGATTTCATCTCGTTCAACAAGGCTTTTGAGTATATTGAAAGCATCTTCCTTTGTCATTGATTTGCGGTAGGACCGGTCACTGGTGAGGGCATCATAAATATCCGCTACCGTCATGATTCTTGTTTCGATGTTGATCTGATCCCCCTTTAAACCATCAGGGTATCCTTTTCCGTTTAACTTCTCGTGGTGATGGCGGATAATCTGCTTTACTTTTTCGAAAGATTTGATGGGGTTGCATATTTCTTCGCCAATGACAGGATGATTTTTTATAATTGTGAATTCTTCATCCGTGAGTTTTCCTTCCTTATTCAGGATCAAGTCCGGCACTCCGATTTTTCCGATATCATGGAGAAGCCCCGCCATGGTGATGTCTTTTAGTTGAGCTTCGTGGAATTTCATTTTCCTTGCAATGGTTGTTGCGATAAAACTCACTCTTTCGGCATGACCGACGGTATATTTGTCTTTCACTTCAACCGTCTTGGCAAGAGACTTGATGATGTTGTTGGCATTTTCAAGCTGGTCGATGGCATATTTGAGTTTTAAAAGGGATTCTACTTTCAATTTGAGCTCGATATTGTCATAGTTTTTGTAAAGCATATCGTTGGCACCGGCAGCCAGTGCACGGTTTTTATCGTCCTTGGAGCCGGAGGCTGTCAGAATGATTACCGGTGTCAAACTGGTTTTTTCATCATGCCGGATGACCTTACATACATCCAATCCATTGACTTTAGGCATGTCGAGATCCAGCAGGATAAGATCCGGATCCACTTCACTGACTAATTGCAGGCATTTTTCCCCATCCAGAGCAGAAAACACCTGATACCCCTGCTTTTTCAACATGAGTTCCAGTTTGCTGACAATGGTGGGCGAATCATCGGCTATTACTATTTTCGAACCCGTAATCTTTAATTCCATAGGCATCCTCGTTTATCATCAATAAAAATTGTGTTTTCCAGTAAGTACAAATTAAAGATTAAATATAAAAATCTTATTTTCAAATCATTATCTGGCTTAAGATCGAAAAAATTATTTCTTCATTGAAAGTTAATTTTTAGCGATTTAAATTGAAATTGCGAAATGCTGTTTGATCTGTCTAATCATTAAGATAAATAAAAAAATATAAAACATTAGCGTTTTATATTTCAGACTGTTGACAAAACCCACCGAAAGGTGGGTTTTGCTGTATAAAAAGATATGAAAACAGGAGAGAAAATGATATAATAAAATCACATGAAAACCTCATGTAATAAGGACTTCTAGGTGATAAAGTGTTAAATAAAAAAA
>JAOAAU010000077.1 GCA_026418695.1 Clostridia bacterium | reverse complement strand
AGTATAGTATCATACATATCTGCTGCCCGGATTACTCTGGTATATTCAGAAATGGCAGTACCTTTGATTTTTCTGGGGTAACCGGTGCCGTTAAAGTTTTCATGATGCTCATAGCACACGATGGAGGAATGCAAGTTGAATCCCCTGCATTTGCGCATGATGTCAAACCCTCTTTGCGTATGTTCGGGACATTCCTCCTGGGAATTCTCCCTTCCCAAATCATGAATCAGCGCTCCTGTAACAAGATCACACAATTGATTAAAGTTGAAATTCATTTTGTTTCCCATTAAAGCTGTGAGAATAGCTACATTGAGTGAGTGTCCCGTGATATAGTCGTCCACTGCATTGGCCAGGATGCTGACCCCTTTATCCTTGTTCTCCCGAATGTAGTCAACAATACTTTTGGATACTTCCTGCATCAAATACTCATCAAAAGGCTTATTCTTCTGAACCGCTTCATAAGTATCACGAATGACCTGCAAAGCCCGGTTCATTGTCTTAAAATCCAAGGCCTGCACAAACTCAACATCACTGAACCGATCATCTTCAATATATAAGGTATTGATTCTGATCTGTTTAAGTTTTTCTACATAAGCGTCGGTAATTTCAACTCCCGCGTTTAGAATCACCTTCCCTGCCAAAGTGCAAACAGGCATTGCCAATACGTCTCCTGCTTTAAGGGAATTCATTCCAATGAGCCTCATAGGTTACCTCCAAAACAGCTGAATAATTTTCTAGAAACGATTAAAATCATGAATTTTTTAGAAAAGCAGACAAATTTGAACCACAGAAATATAAGGAATATTTATATTTATTTGATTCGACAAGATTTCGTATTTTCCTCTATAAACCCTAATTTTTCTATTGTTAAATGGAGAATTTTCACTCAGTTAGGCTGGGTGATAGGCTTACGGTGTATTGAAATGCTTAAGAAAATCCAACTTTTTGTAATCCTTTTCCAGTCTGTCCTTCAGATATTTTTTTGAAATTCTGGACAACTCATTCAGGACCTGTTCAGATACCTCAAAATTGAACAGGTCCTTTAAGTTTGAACTAATGATATGCCGTAGGGTTTTATAAGCACCTACGGAAATGTCAATGGCATGAACATCATTGATTTTGCAGGCTCTGCAAAGGAACCCACACTTACTGAAGCTGAACAGAACACTGTCCATTTCCTGTGTTCCGCAAGAAATGCAGGCTTTGACAAAGGGTGCATATCCAATAATCGATAGGAGTCTAAACTCAAAAATTCTTGTAATCAGTTCCGGCGATTTTTCTGTTTTTGCCAACATGTATAAAGCATTCAAAAACAGTTGCAAGACCCTGGGAGAAGGCTGCCCTTCCTGTACGACGTCATCCAGGATATCAACCATATGCGCTGCATAGGTCAATTTAATTACATCATTTCTGATTTCGTAAAAGGGTTCTATCACATCGCTGCTGTTCAAGGAATACATGTCCCGACCTTTAAACAAGACAAATTCACTGTAGCAAAACAGTTGAGCACCTGCCACAAATCTGCTTTTGGGCCTCCTGGCTGACTTTGCAAACCCGGAAATTTTTCCGTGGGATCGGGACAAAATGGTTACGATTTTATCAGCCTCACCTGTATTGACTTCTTTCAGAACGACACCCTTTGTTCGGACATAACTCATTTTTATCTTCCTATATTGAACATAAATCGAATCAAAACCAGACTTTATTATAAGCTTCCGTACTCAAATTTCAAACTTAATTACACAATAAATCAAATTAAGCAAGTATGGTATTAGTCATTAAATTACTCACAGCCGCCTCGTCTGCAGCGCTGCTTTCGCTCATCTTTCTGTTCTTTTCTTCAATCTCTCTATAAAACATATAATAATTAACATCACCGGTGTTTTCGAAAGTCTTCCAGACAAATTCTTTTAACATGATTGTAATCCCCCTCATCTCTTTTACTTTGACTATCCAGGGTTCGAACCCTGGTCCCATTAGAAATGCTTTAAAAACTGCTGCGTTTACTATTAGGTTTCTCTAATTCAGGTTTTGTATACCTGTTAAATTTTCATTGAAGTTTCAGGAAATTACATCCAATCACATTTTTAGAATTTAATATTACTTGTACCCCAGTGAATTCAACATATTCCGGCTGTTTCGCCAGTCCGGCTTCACCTTTACCCAAAGTTCAAGAAAGACCTTGGTTCCCAAAAGATTTTCGATCTCAGTTCTTGAAAAACTTCCGATCCTTTTAAGCATCTGCCCCTGTTTTCCAATCAGAATTCCCTTATGGGATTCCTTTTCACAATAAATGGTTGCCTGAATGTCAATGATATCCTTCCCCTCGCGCTCTTTGAAGGATAAAACCTCAACTCCCACACCATGAGGCACTTCATCATCCGTGAGGTGTAATACCTTCTCCCTGATCAATTCGGCCACAATCAGCTTTTCCGGCTGATCGGTCAGCATATCCTCAGGAAAATACTTGGGGCCTTCCGGTAGAACTCTCTTGATTTCCTCCAGCAGGATGTTCAAACCATCATTTCCTGCCGCCGAAATAGGAATAATAGCATCAAAACCCGCTAAATCCTTGTAGTTTGTAATTAAAGCGAGAATTTGATCCTTACTTACAAGGTCAATTTTGTTGACGATCAGAAAAACCTTGGTTTTTAAGTTCTTGAGCTTTTCTATAATATGCATATCCCCGGCACCGGGATTGACATCCGTAGCCTCTATCAGGAATAACACCAAATCAACCTCATTTAAAGTACTTTCAGCCATGTTGACCATGTATTCACCCAGCTTGTTTTTGGGTTTATGTATGCCCGGTGTATCCATGAATATGATCTGACAGTCCTTTGCAGTAACCACGGTCTTGATGGTATTTCTTGTGGTCTGAGGTTTGTCAGACATGATCGCTATCTTTTCCCCTGTCAACCGGTTAAGTAATGTCGACTTCCCTACATTCGGCCTGCCGATGATTGTAACAAATCCTGATTTAAATGCCATGTTTCTCTCTCCTGCCCTGCAATTATTTTATCTCGGTAAAAGCGTTTGGCAACACTTCTTCCAGTTTACGTACAATGAATTCGCCATTGGGCTTGCTGCAGATGACCTTCATGTTTCTGTCACCGAACTCAGCCAGTACCTGGCGGCAAATACCACAAGGATAGATATACTCTTCACTATCGCTTGCAATGGCAACTGCCCTGATTTTATTTTCCCCTTCCGAGACAGCTTTAAACACGGCCGTCCTTTCAGCACAGTTGGTAGCTCCAAAAGACGCATTTTCTATATTGACTCCGGTAAAAACCTTTCCATTTTCCGTCAGTACAGCCGCTCCTACTCTAAACTTTGAATAAGGCGCATAAGCGTTCTTTTTTGCTTCATTGGCCAATTTCACCAATTCCTTGTCTTCCATAAAGTTCCCTCCGAATGTTTGATAGAGACTTACTCGCTGCTATATAATCATAAATAAAACACCTGAAAAAGCAGCAGGGTTATGAGGAACCCAAGCGCTGCTCCGATCACGGTCTCCAGGAAGCTGTGAATTTTACCTTCCAGCCGGCTTTGCAGCACAAGCAGTGCGATTGAAAAACCGAGAACAGCAATCTTTGTATTCTCCGTCCATAAAGTAATGGCTGTAGCAGCACAAAAAGCCAGCGCCGTATGGCCACTGGGCATTCCCCCCTGAAAGGGAGTCCCCTTTTTTATTGCTGCTTTGATGACAAGAGTAAATATCGCTGTAATCACAAGGGCAATCACCGTAATATTCATCGGGGATTGCTTGACGATCTTTAAGCCTGCTTCAAATACCAAACAAAGCCGGTCAAAAAAAACAAAGTAGCCTACCAGCATTGAAGCAAAGGCGGACACCAGAACCGCTCCTGCTGCCACATCCTTCACGATTTTTGCCTTTGGATGGTAAACGTCGACAATAATGTCCACAATGACCTCTACCGCTGTGTTGATTAATTCGCATACAATCACCAGCGCAATGGCCAGGCAAACAATCAGAAACTCCATATAGCTCAGCTTAAAAAGAAGACTGAGAACCAGTATCGCAAAAGCCGCCGCAATATGGATCTTCATGTTGCGTTCTGCTTTTATGGTATAAATGATTCCGTTGATGGCATTGTTGAAACTGTCAATTAAATTTCTATTTTTCATATTCAACCTGTTCTTCTTTATCAATATTGGAGCCGGTAAAAATTATTCTGCACTTACTTTCTTTGAAGCCCCATTTGTTCCAGGACAGCTTCCTGTTTCTCCATCATTCTCTTTTCCTGCTTCTCATCCCCATGATCATAACCTAAAAGGTGAAACATCCCGTGGGTGGCAAGAAAAGCTAACTCCCGTTCAAAGGAGTGCCCATACTCTGCAGCTTGTTCCTCAACTTTTTCCATTGAAATAACAATATCCCCTAAAATCAGAAGATTTCCATCCATATCGAAATCTCCCTCATCCGTAATAATTTCACCATCCTCCATGCAGACTACCGGAAAGGAAAGAACGTCTGTCGGCCGGTCGATCTCCCTATGCTCACAGTTCATGTCTTGAATGGTTTCATTGTTTACCAGCAGAATGCTTACTTCCGCTGGTATTGTAAAATTCTCAGATTGCAGACTTAATTCAACAGCCTTGCACAATAGGATGTTCATCTCTTCAGTTACATCAATAGTGTCCTGAATATTTTCAATTAAGATTTCCACTTTCAATTTTCACCTCTTCGGTATTCTCAGTATTATTCATCATGCCCTCTACAGGCTCTGATATAATTACTTCTCCAGTATCCTGTTTTACCTTCACCTCAGGATATTCCTCACGTTCATGGAAGAGTCCGCTCAGCACCCGCATAAAAGCTTTTGCGACATTATCCAGGTCTCTCAGCGTCAGATCGCACAAATCCAACTGACCGTCATCCAACTTATCCTTGATGATTTTTCTAACCAGACCTTCGATTTTACCTTCGGTCTTGTCCACCATGGACCGAACGGCTGCTTCCACAGAGTCTGCCAGCATAACAACGGCAGCTTCCTTTGTTGACGGTTTTGGACCTTCGTATCTAAAGTTCTCTTGTTTAATGGATTCGCCTTTTTCGCCTTTCTTTGCCTTATGATAGAAATACGCTACCAGCGTGGTTCCGTGGTGCTGCCGGATGATTTCCCGGATAGCCAGGGGAATCTTGTACTTTTCGGCAAGCTCCAACCCATCCTGGGTATGGGAGGTGATGACTAAGGTACTTAAATTGGCTGTCATTCTGTCATGAGGGTTATCTGCCATCTGGTTCTCTTTGAAGAAGTTGGGTCTCTTCAATTTCCCGACATCGTGGAAATAAGCTCCCACTCTCGCCAGCAGCGAATTTCCCCCGATAGCTTCAGTTGCAACCTCCGCCAAATTTCCCACCATGAGGCTGTGATGGTAGGTTCCCGGCGCTTCCATCAACAACCTTTTAATCAAAGGCTGATTGGGGTTTGCCAGTTCCAGCAGCTTCAAAGGAGTAATGATATTAAAGGTCATTTCCCAGAAAGGCAGTGTCCCCAAGGTAAGCACTATGGATAAAATTCCGTTTATAAAGGCAAAACGAACTTCCTCAAATATAATATTAATTTCACTTTTATTAATGGCTCCTATACAGGAAATTACAGCTACATTCAAAACCCCGACGATGATTCCTGCGATAGAAAGCTTGCTTCTTTGGGTTGCTCTGGAAACAAGAAAAGCAGCAATGGTTCCACTAATCATGGCCATATATAAAAAGCGGATATCACCTCTTGTCATGAGGGATATGGCCAAGGTTAGGACAAAATTGACAACCCCGGCCAGCTTTAAATCCAGCAAAATCGAAATCAGCATCGGTGCCAGGAAAATCGGTATCAAAAGCGGTGTATACTCAAACACCATTCTAGCCAAGGAAAGTGTTAATACAATGATCACACTGATCAGAATGACATCATTCCGGTTGTAAAGAATATGCCTGCAGAAATGATTCATATAGATCAATAAAAGCGCCGCAAGCAATACCAAAACCACCAGGACTCCGGCGGCAAAACCAAAATCAAATCGGCTGTCGGTTTCTACCAGGTTGAGTTCTTTCAGCACCTCAAACTTATCCTCGGTAACGATATCCCCTTGACTGATAATCCTTTGCCCTTTTAAGATCTTAACAACGTTTTCAACCTTGGCATACGCCTTATCCTTTTCAATCTTGGTTAGTTCTGCGTCAATGGTCCTGTTGGGCTTTAAGATTCCCTTTACCAACAGTTCCCCGATATTTTTCAGGTCCTGGTTAATCTCCTTTACCTGCAGGTTATTCTGAACCTGATTGATCTTGATCGCCAGATTTTCGTTGGTAATCTCTTCTGTCATGATATTGCTGATCTGTTCTTTTATTACCCGTTTAAACTTATCAATGTCCTCGTCACCCGCTTTGATGACCAGGTAGCGAACCTGCTCAATGGATAACGGAACTCCAAGATTCCGGATTCTTTCGTGAAGCTTCTTTGAAGCCAGTTCCTGTTCCACCGCTAAAATTTGCTTATAGTTCTTATCCTTCTTATTGGTGATTCCCTGATTCTGCAGGCTTTTTTCCACATCCTTGCGTGCCGTCTCCACAAGGTTCGTAAAGTCATCCGCCAGGTTGATAACCTCAATGGATGCTCTGCTGATTTCTTTGGTAACAGGTGGTACCGCATCTTTTGCGTCCTTCCTGTTCTGGTTTGTCTTAACCTTGTTCTCAATATCCCTGGGAGCCGCAATATCATATTTGGATGTATCCCCTAAAGAAATCTTGTATTTTTTAGGCATCGCTCCATTATAGATAATGATGAAGGAGAACAGCAGTGTCAGCAGCAATGCTGCAGCTCGAAAAAAAGTATTGCTTTTAAGGTAACCTTTGATCTTCCCCTGTCCATTTGTTTCTTTTAGTGTTGAGAAAAGCACAAACCTTTCCTCCCCCCGTAAAATAATAAGAAGCTAAGAATGAAGAAAGAATAATCGGGAAAAAAATTAAATATAAAACTACAGAACTTCTTATTCATTCCTGATTTTTTATTATAAAGCTTTTCTTGCTGCTACCTGCGTTCTTTTTCTCTCTCTCTGCCTGTATCATATTTTTCATAGGCCTTGATAATTCTCTGAACCAGTTCATGTCTTACAACATCCCGTTCAGTGAGATAAACAAATTCAAGCCCCTCAATATCCTTTAGAATCTTCGGAACCTCTTTTAGTCCCGATTTTTTATCCCCCGGCAGGTCAATCTGGGTTACGTCTCCTGTAACGACAGCTTTGGATCCAAACCCGATACGGGTCAAGAACATCTTCATCTGCTCAGGAGTTGTATTCTGCGCTTCATCCAGTATGATGAAGGAGTCATCCAAGGTCCGTCCTCTCATATAAGCCAATGGGGCAACCTCTATCATACCCTTTTCCAGATACTTCATATAGGTCTCAGCCCCCATAATCTCATACAAGGAATCATACAGCGGCCTTAAATATGGGTCTACTTTATTTTGCAGGTCTCCGGGCAGGAATCCAAGTTTTTCACCTGCTTCTACGGCCGGACGGGTAAGAATGATCCGGCTGACTTCCTTGTTTCTGAAAGCTGTAACCGCCATAGCCACGGCAAGGAACGTCTTTCCTGTACCGGCAGGTCCAATCCCGAATACAATATCATTCTCCTTGATGGCATTGACATATTTCGTCTGACCGTGAGTCTTTGATTTGATCTGTTTTCCCCTTGCGGTAAGGCAAATATAATCAGCAAGATAATCCTTAACCTTGTCCAACTGATTGTCATGCGCCAGCTCGACCAAATAGCTCACGTTCTGTTTGGTGATAATATCCCCTTGTCCTGCCACGGCAATCAGACGCTGAATGACCTTTTCCGCTTTTTCTACGCCTTCCAGTCCGCCAACAATCTTTATTTCAACATCTCTTGATATCACTTTAACATCAAAAGCATTTTCAATGATCCGAATATTTTCATCATAGTTTCCGAACAAATTCATTGCGTACTCTATTCTGTCAAAAACAATCGTTCTTTCTACGAGACTATTCAACTATTTTCCTCCAATCTCTTTAGTAACTCCAATTTCTTCGATGCATTCAATCACTGCATTTGCAATGACTGCACCGCTTTCATCCTCTACATAATTCAAATCTGTATTCACAATTTCAGCATCTTCCGGAATATCCCGGGTCGCTTCTTTATAAGCTTCGTCCATAGCAGCCTGCTTAGCTTCCTCCAGGCTGATTTCCCGCTCTGTAACCCGGTTCTCATAAAACCTGTCGATCACAATGCCCAAAGGCAGTTCCAGGTCTTTCCCAAAGGAAAGCTTCTTTACTATTTCAACCCTGTCACATTCTTCATAAGGAGTGGAATCTGTCTTGAATCCAAACCTTTTTGTAAGAAAAATCAATGAATAATAGTCCTTTTGCTGACCGGTCCTCTCCTTATCCAAAACCTTTGTATTTACAGCATGACGCGCCTCATACCAGGTCCTGGCTTTTACTGAACCGATGGCATGAACCAGCCGGGTGTTGATCTGTTCATTTTTGGTTGGTACAGCTCCGGAGATCAATACCTGCCCTTTTGTAACCGTATCTCCAGCTTTAACCGCTTCCTGTCCGGTTTTTACCACCATGGACTTGACGACGCCATCCTTTGCTGCCACAATGTCACAAGGTTTGTTTTTTTCAACCAGTTCCGGAGGCTGTTTTCTTTCAGCAACCTCAATCTTTATTTTGGTTCCCTTAACCGTGACTCCAGTCCAGGCCAGTTCTTTAATATCCAGCATCAGTTTACTGGTGATGTCGTCTGTGCTGATTCCATACTTGAGAATCCCGGGCTTGATCCCCATAGACTCAAGGTGTTGAAGCAGGAATTCCGTTTCTATCTTTTTATTTCCTGTTATTTCAATGGCCCATATAAAGGATGTCAGAGTATATACAATCACAACAAATGCAAAAGCACCGATAACAAAGGCTTTTCTCCGTTTGTACCGGTTCCATGTGAAGGGTATTCCTTTTTTCTTGACAATCCTCACCCGGCATCTGGTTTTCCTTGCGACGGGTCTTAGCATCTTAAACCCGCTGATGCTTACTTTAAGACGCATGGTGCTGTTTTTGAGCTTCTTGATATCCCACAAAAATATCTGTCTGTGTATACAAATATTAATAAATTTTTCAAGGAAATAACCTTCGACTAATATAATAACATATCCCCGGATATAATTCCACAACCTAAGTAGTAACATTTGTGTTCCCCCACACTCCATACTTCTTCGTTCTTCACTCTTATTTCTTCGTTATTTTATGAATTCCATGGCTTGAATCTCACCGTCAATCATGATGTCTTCGGAAGTAATTTCCTTGATCACCAGTCGGTCCCCGACAATCTTGATGATGCCGCTCCCGGTATTGACTCTTACCCTTTTGTCATCATATTCGATAATCCCTTTATAGTTTTCTATTAATAAATTCCCATTCCCAATCAAGGTCAACCTTGGCACATTGAGGACGATTTCCTTGGGAAGCTCCAAGATTTCCGTTACTTTTTCCTTTAGCTTGGGTTTTGCCTCTTCTTCTTTTTTCTTTTTATTCCTTCGATTGTTCCTGTTAACAGGCATATCTATCTCCTCTTTGCAGCGCGTAAGGCCACTGACATCCAAATGAACAGCTGTGGCCTTAACACGAGTTTCAATTTACTGCCTTTTCCGGGGCCATGAGATCAAGTTTATTTTCCTATACTATTTACATTCCCGATTTCGTATCCCTGTTCTCTTGCTCCTTGTATGATCATTTGCAGTCCATCCGCGTTATCCTTGGAAACAGCGTGCAGCAGGAGAATCGCTCCGTTGTGGAGATTTCTCGTCACAATGTTGTATGCATACTGGGGACCACGGACCTTATCCCTGTACCAGTCGTCATAAGCAAAACTCCAGAACATATTGCAGTATCCAAGCTTCTGCGTTATGGCTAAGGTCCTTTCACTATATTCCCCTTTGGGAGGTCTCAGATATTTCATATGAGTACCAAATTTCTCAAAAAATACTCTATCCAGGCCCACAATTTCCTCTTCAAGCTCCTTGTCACCAATTTCAGGAAGACTTGGATGATGAATCGTGTGGTTCCCTACCTCATGCCCTTCTTCAACCATTCGTCGAACAAGATCCTCATGTTCTTTCAGGTAGGGGCCGGTAATAAAGAAAACTCCTTTTGCATTGTTATCCCGGAGCACATCCAGAATTTTTGAAGTATATCCGTTTTCATAACCTTCGTCAAAGGTAAGGTAGATTTCTTTCTTTGAGGTATCCCCAATATATAAGCCCCCATATTTTTCAAGCAGCTGCGGCGCACCGGGATCTGCATCCGGTGTTTGATGTTCGGATTTTCTTGCAATTCCCCATCGGAGCACCTTATTGCTGAACTGGCCTTCCGCAAGGGTCTCCACATATTCTTCTTGCGGCCTGCCCGCACTGGCATATTCCGCACCTTCCGAAAGGCTTCCGGTAACCTCAACACTAAAATCAAGATCCTTCGAGCTGGATTGATATACTCCTCCTAAGTCGCTCAAACTAGAATAATCTGTTTTTTTACCGCACCCGGAACTGACAGTCAAAAGGCACAATACAATAAAGCAAACCATTATTTTTTTCAAACTCATTGGAATAAGCACCTCCATTTTTTACGCAACGAAAAAGGCCCTAAATTATTGCACTCTCCGGATATGGAACTTCCAGGATAAATCAAAGATGCCTTTTCGATTTATCCTTTATCAGTTCTGTATCTCTATCATTCGTACAGTAACTCAAGACCTAGAGATATCTAACAGTAATGCTAGATAAAATCAAGTGAACCAGTATTTGGACATTCCAATTAGCTGAGTGAACTTAGATTTATCTTTACGGTTCGATATCTATAAAGAACGCACAAAAGAATTTTATTCACTTTTGTGCGTTTCTCCGCTTCAACTTAACATCGCTCAATAAGAATTCCTTCCTGAAAACATTTTTGCGATTTAAATTGATATACTATTTATATTATTTTTTTTGTGAGAAAATTACCCAATTTCCCTTCTAATCCTTCACAGGAGTTAAAAGGTCAGTTTTTAGTACAGTTCCATCATCTCTGACCTTCGGGATCACAATATTGTCGGAAGCTTTAACTTCCACTTGAAGCTGGTAGGCTTCCAGCTTTTCAATGATACCTCCGATCATCTTCAGCGTATGCTCCACTTTTTCCGGGTCTGCAATGGCTTTGATCTCAAAGGGCGGCAGCAGCTGTTTCCCGTTAATCATGATAAACCTGCCTGCAGTACGCACTTCACTGGTAGCAACAATGCGTTCGTTATTTACAGAAATGGCCTGGGCGTCCGAAGCTCTGAGTTCATTGATCAATTCAAGAATGTTGATATCTTCGATATAGGTTAGGTCACTGTGATTTAGATTGATAATGACTCCCTTCCCTTTGACATCCGTCATCCCGGCAATGGTTCTGGCTCTTCCAAGTTCTTCATTCAACAGCTTCGTTGTCTCGCTGATTTTTCCGCGGGCATCTTCAAATTCCCTGTTTCTCTTCTCAATATCCGCATTCCTTTTAGCCAGATCCTCGTTGTTTTTCTTTTCTCTGATCAGCTCGTCCTTGAGTTCATCCACTCTCTTATTCTGAAGACTCGCAGCCTTTACATTATAATCAATACTTTTATACTGCCATGCAAGAATGACACCCAGTACAATACAAACGATCATTATGGCAATATTTGTATGAATCTTCATTTTTCCAGTACCTCCACGCTATTCATGAGTTTATCGACACTGCTGTTATATTTGGGAATCATAATATTGTTGGACTTGCTGATTTCGACCTTGATCTTGTCGTTGATCATCATCGCAATGGTTTCACTATTCATCAGACTGTCATACAATTGATCCGGGTTTCCGACAGCATGAATAACAAAGGGCGCAGCATATTTTCTTTTGTTGATCCTTATGGTTGGTCCGGCACAAACCTGTTCACTCATCGGAACAATCCTTTCTCCATTGATGGAAATCGCCTGTACTTCAGCCTTTTTCAGTTCATTCACGACTCTTAGGACATCGCTGTCGTGAATGATTAGGACATTAGGGTTTTCATTGGTCCTTGCAGGGGCATCGTCCAGTTTGACAATGACTCCGGGGCCTTTTACATCCACCAGTCCAGCCTTGAGCTTGATGGCATTCAAAATCTCATGGCGGTTTTTCAATTCCTCATCATGCTTTTCATCCACCACAGATTTTAGATTTTCCTCATTCTTTTTTTCATTTTTCTTAATCTCTGTTTTTAAGGCTTTTCCTCTTAGCTTCTCCTCTTCCAGCTGCTTTTTCAAGTCCTCAAGGGTATACTGGGCGGATGTTTTCTGCATATTGAATTTCAGATTGCTCTTAAGCTGAAGAGAAAAAACAAACCCTAGAATCATAAAGATCAAGAGGAATATAATTTGTTTATTTTTAACAGGCATAAATACCTCATTTGAACACAGATTCCAACGTTATAAAAATATTGACAATGGCTTAATATTTATTCTACATTAAAATTATATTATTGCAAGTAGCATAAACTTCTTAAGACACATAAACTTCTTGAGACAAATATCCAGTCTCCAGTTTTCTTAGGGGTGAATAAGTTTGTATCATCTCTCCCTTGAATTTCAATCAATAATTTTGATATATTTTCCAGACGCAACCGTATACTATTCATAGGTAATATTTCTCAAGGTATGGTCTTTGATGAATAAATTCAGTTTATTTGTAGTTTCGATGAAAACGATCCAGCGCTGCATTCTCTCACTTTTAGTATTGTCCATGATTTTTGGCGTGAACTATATCTTCTTTTACAATATGGACTTTGGAGAAAGCATCTATTCCAATATTCCCGGAATATCGGACGGCGCATTCGGTGAAAGCACTCATACTGAGGGAAAGTTGGCCATCATCATTGATGATTTCGGTCAAAGCAGGGCTGGTGTTAAAGAGATGATGTCTATCGACCGGCATTTGACCTTTGCCGTTATGCCTTTCCTTTCCTTCAGCCAGTCGGATGCTGAAAACGCATATCAAAAGAATCATGAAGTGATTGTCCACCTTCCGATGGAGTCCTATAACGGCAAACTCAGCTGGGTGGGTCCCAAACCGATTTTAAGCGTTTTAAGCGATCAGGAAATCCAAAGTTTGGTCATCGAAGCCTTTGACAATGTTCCTCATGCTGTGGGCGCCAATATTCATATGGGAGCTAAAGCCGGTGAGGATGAGCGGGTCATCTCGGATGTACTGGATATTATCAAGCTGAAAAATGTTTATTTCGTCGATAGCAGGGCTGCGCGTCACCCTGTCGCTAAAAAAATTGCTGATGAAAAAGGAATTCTTTGTTATGACAGAGACGTATTTATTGATGGCAAGAAAAGTAAGGAATTCATATTGAAAGAATTAAAAAGAGCCGGTGATTTATCTTTAAAAAAGGGATTTGCCATTGCTATCGGACATGTCGGCACGGAAGGCGGTAAAATGACTGCGGAGGCCATCAAAGAAATGCTTCCCTATTTTGACAGAAATAATATCCAACTTGTATACGTATCTGAAATAGGAAAACAATAAATAAAGCCATCATTTTATTTTAACTTACAGGTAATGATATACGGAGGATACGGTATGAAAAACAGTCATCTTGTGGATCAACTGATGAAGAGGGATGTAAGTATCACCCTGACACATGTTCTGGATAATTCCAAAGCTGCCAGCGGCGGTGAAAGAGATGTGAATTTTCTTAAATTCCTGATAGATAACAAGCTTCTTGTACAATCGGAAGGGATTTTAAAAAGATCAAAGCTGGACGCCCCGGAAGAATACTATCTGGAAAATTACAAAAAGTTTCATTTTGAAAGTGACCGGCACTTTCTATGCCGCACCATCATTCAAGATGAATTGAAAAGTCTGGGGATTGATTCCATGAGCAGCATGGATATTGGAAATATGGATATTCTCAGAGCAAACAGCAATTATGATATCGTCACTGGAGATTTCAGTGCCATTATTGATATTGGTCTAACCCCTGCAAGGAACTATTTCAGGGGGTTAACCGACCTCAGAGTGAAAAATTATCTGATTACTTCCTATTTTGACGACTACATGGATGATATCATCTTCAGTGTCTTTACACGAAGCAGTAATGAGGATTTTTTAGAGGCATTAAAGGATTACGAAGAGGGCTTCAAGCAATACGCTCCCAACAGCTTTGCCTATCTGGAATCCAGAGAATTTGATCCCAAGGAAGAGCTTTAAGAAATTTTATGCTTCAAAAACCTCCCCGGTTGGTATAATATATTATGTTGAAGAAAAAAATTAATAAACCGGGGGATTCAAAACCATGTTCTATCAGATAAGGTATCAAACAGGCGAAATAGATGATGTTGTAAAAGAGCTGAAAAAAGGCAATATTCCTTGTATGGATGTTGAGAGTTACGAGGAGCTTGAATGGGTTTTCGAGCAGTTGAGAGCCAAGGGTATTTCCAGAGCAGAGAATGTTCCTTACGATAAATCCGCGAGAGACCGGATTGCGGAACCGGAGTTTGAGTTCAGGATTGCTTTTTATGAATCCGATTCGAATCAGGATAGTCTTCGTTACATTGACTTCTATTTTGAACCGATTATTGATGAAACCTATGACAATTGCGGCGAAATGTAAGGGTAAGCTGGTAGTTTTGTGATACACTTTTATAAAACTGTTAAAAAAGGAGTGCGAAAAATTACTATCGCACTCCTTCTTATTATTTGTGATTGAAACTTTGATTTTCAATTTTTATCTTTTTTTACTATCCGCTCTCATCTTTCAACTCTCAACTATATTACTCAGCTTCTGCTGATCTGCCGGATCTTTTCTACGTAAATGTTGCTCAATTCCTCTGCAAATTCCGCAGAATAGCTTTCACTAATCACCTTGCACATGGGCTCTTCCGCATCCGGAAGTACCAGAACCCATCCTCCATCCCTGAAAACTTTAACGCCTTCCAGGGTTTCAATGCTATCTCCGCTCTTTTCCTGAATGATATGCCGAATGACCTTTCCTTTAGCATCCCAGGGACATTCTACTTCCTTTTTATTGATGTGGAAGTCAGGGATCATGTCAATCAGGTCGCTGAGCCTTAATTCATTGACATTCATGAAGTCAAGGATCTTAACCAGTCCGGCAATGGCATCAAAATGCATGGTAAACTGCTCCAGCATCTCCTGCTTTATCTCATTGTCCAGCATTCTCTTCATCATATCCTGAGGAGAAGTCTTTGTTCTGATGACCTTCCCATTGTTTTCATTTGCGATTTTTTCCAGGACATGGCTTGCAGAAATAGGTACAACAATCGTCCCCCCATTCATGGTCTTAAAGAGAATGATGGATATCAGAGCAATAAACATGTCTTCCGTTACGATACGGCCTTTGTTATCTACCAGCATCATTTTTTCCGAGGTATCTTCAATCGATACACCCAAATCAAATCCTGCCATTTTGATATGACTGCTGAAGTATCTTACATCGCTTGCCGTCATACTTTGGCGCATGGTTTTTGTATTTAATAACCGAAGGTTTGTGTTTTCAACTTCACACCCAAGTTCACTCAACAGTTGGGTCATCGTTTCCGTAATAAATGGTGAACGGGAATTCAAAGCAATCTTATAATTCAATTTCTTAGATTTTACGCTATTGATGATACTTCTGATATAAAAATTGCTATAATCCTGGATAATCCTGATCTCTTTAATGCAGTCTCCTTCACAGCGGCTGAAGTCTTCTCTTAAAAATGCGTTTTCAATTTTTCTTTCAATTCCCCGATCGATGTTGCTTCCATTTTTGTCTAAAAAGTCAACAAAAAGTCTGGCAATATCTTCGGTGGAGGTGCTGATATGAATACCGCCATCCACTTTGTAGAACCTTACGGCTGAACGGGTAATCGGCAAGAGCATTCGTCCGAAATCATAAACCTCAATTCCGGCAGACAGCAATCCCGATACAAAGGATATTTTCAGCATTTGAGCCGGAGTTGAATTGTCACAGCTGATACCGATTCTGGCATTCCCTTTGAAGGTTGCTCCATAGGCAGCACCCAGCTTTGAAGCAAATTCCGGAGTTATGTCTACATTTATTTCACCGGCAACCCCCCTGTGTCCAAAGATGGATCTGGTGTACTTCGCACCCCAGACAAGATTTGAATTCACTTCCACTCCCACATCAATCATTTTATTGGGCCAAATCTTGATATTGGGTTTGATTACAGCATTTTCCCGGATGATGGTATCATCGCCGATGACGGATTGTTCAAAAGTGCATACGCTTTCTTTCAGATGAACTTTATTGCAGATGATGCTCCCTCTGAGCTGTACATTTTTATCAACAACACAATTTTTCCACAATATTCCCCGTTTGATCCCGCTTCTTTCACCGATAATGTTATAATCTCCAATGACGGAGTAGCTGTCTATAAAGGCATTGCTTCTGATCCTGGTGTTTTTCCCAATGATGCATGGTCCCTTAATGTGTACATTTTCATCAAACTGGCAGCCTTCATCGACCCAGATTCCTTCCCGGATTTCTTTACCGGGAATGTTTACCTTGACCCTGCCGTCCATAATATCCTTGTGCGCCTGGATATAAGCCCGCAAATCACCGATATCACACCAGTAATCTTCTGTTACAAAGCCGTACATCGGGCGCTTCTCTTTTAAAAGTATCGGAAAAAGATCTTTGCTGAAATCAAACATTTCATTTTTCCTGAAATATCGTAAAACTTCAGGTGAAAGGATATATATCCCCGTATTTACAGTATCGCTGAATACTTCCCCCCAGCTTGGTTTTTCAAGAAACCGGGTAATTTTTCCTTCCTCATCCGTAACAACAACCCCATACTCAAGTGGAATATCCACCCTTTTTAATACCAAGGTGGCGATGGAACCCTTTTTCTTGTGAAATTCAATGGCTTTGCTCAAATTGATATCTGTTAATGCATCTCCGCTTATAACTACAAAAGTATCATCCAGAAATTCTTCCGCGTTCTTTACACTTCCGGCTGTGCCTAGCGGGGTCTGCTCAACATAGTATTTTATATTGACGTTCCATTCCCTGCCATCCTGGAAATATTCCTTAATCAATTCCGGCATATACTGTAAAGTCACTGCAATATCTTTCAGATGATACTCCTTCAATAATTCGACAATGTGCTCCATTACCGGTTTGTTAATCACTGGGACCATAGGTTTCGGACGGTTACACGTCAGGGGTCGAAGACGCGTTCCCTCTCCACCCGCCATGATAACAGCTTTCATGTACTTCATCCTTTCGTACTTTTGTTGTATACAGCAAATGTGCTTAAAAGAATTCCATGTTTTCTGACCACAAAGGATTTCTCAACCATTTAGCCCTTTATTAGTATGACAATACGAATTAAAATATTCCTTCAATTTAATATTCAATAAAAGTTTTTGTATTTGAAGACACTTTAATTCATTTAATATTAACCATGATTGTTTTATTTTAATTCGATGATATCTGCTGAACGCGAAAACTTTTACCTCCTTCATTTTTTCGCCGCTCATTAGCCTTTTTATTATTTTCTTGTTTTTAAAAAATATTCCCACAAAATAGCATTGTTCTAAGAAATTCTTGAATTTTAAAAACTGAGAAGTACATACTATAGTCAAAACAAGCAGTTTCTTAAATATACTTGGTTGAAACAAAGCAGGTTCAAAAATTGCATCCATCATTGGGTGTCTTTCAAGGGATTTACGACGAAAGGAGAAATAGTTCATGTCAGGAACAAAAAAGGATTTAAGCGCCAATACTGAATACATGTCCAACGGTGTAGCCATCTCCCCTGCCTTTCCTTCCATCGGAGACAATGTAACGGTTACTTATGACGGATTGTTATCCAAAAGCGGTGCCTCTGCTATTCAGGTTCATGTAGGCTTTGGCAGTGTATGGGACAATCAGGAGACCTATCCTATGACCAGGTCAAGTACCGGCTTTGTAGCAACCATTTCTGTAAAGTCTGCGGATACCCTCAACCTATGCTTTAAGGACTATGAGGATCATTGGGACAACAATTCAGGGAAAAACTACTCTTTTGATATTTATTGAGGGGGGTTAAAATTCAGCATTGTCCCACAATGAATATATGAAGTTGCTCTTATAGATATGAGTATTATTTAAATTTATTGCAAAAAACCAAGACTTTATTTTTGTAAGAAGTCTTGGTGTTAACAGGGATCATGAATTTCAAATTGAAGGCTCATTAGTTTTGAAAAGAATTTCATCCTATTAAAAAAGTCCGGAATGAAATCCGGACTTTGATATATGTTGTATATGTTTATGGTTAGCGCTCCATTATAATGCTGTCCTTTCGCTTGCTGGCGCCACATACAGTTTAAAAACTGCAGGACCTCCTTCAAGGACATCCCAGTAGTCCATCTTGCACCACCACTCTTCAGAGCAGCCTTTTCCCTGGGGTATAAAGCCGAATTCATCCCCGTTTCTCCATGTGATTATTCCGTGAACCATCAGCTTTCCATCTCTTGATTTTATCGTCTTTAAAATCATCTTCATCGCCCCCAATATCATTCTATTGATCATGAAGTCCATTGGAGACTGTATAAAAGAATTTTTATTCAAATAAAGAAAATATCCAGTCCAAAGCTCCCTCTACAGGTTAATCTTCTTCCCTGATTTTTTCGATACTTTCCTTAAATTAGTAGAAAGCGAGATAAGATGCTCTTCGCTTTCAGCACAATAAACGCAATATGCGGTTCCCTGCACAGGTTTTTGTACGACCAGCCCTTCATCATACCAGTGCATCGGCAGGTCTCTGCCGCAAGAACATCGAATCATAGACTTATCAAGTTTCATCAATATCACCCGAAACTTCGAATTTGCCCCCTAGGGCATTAATATGTGATTAATCTCATGGTAACTCTATCCAATATTATTATCAAGTCCGTTATTGACTTACTTGAATAAATTATGTCGCATTTACTATTATTATCACCGGATTGTCTATGCGCTTTTTTAAGTTTGAGCAAAGCTACCAGCTTGCTTTTTTTACTCCGGGAATCTGTCCTTTATAAGCAAGCACCCGGAAGCAAAGCCTGCATATACCGAATTTTCTCATATAGGCGTGGGGTCTTCCGCAAATTTTACAACGGTTATATTGTCGGACCTTGAACTTTGGTGTTCTCTGTTGTTTTAGAATCATCGCTTTCTTTGCCATAGTATATTTTCCTCCAGCCGGATTTCTATTTATCATAAAAAATAGTATACCCAACATGGATTTAAAAATGAGTAAAGGGAGGCTTTAACCTCCCTTAATGCAATTCTGCTGATAAAGCAATTTGATTTATGCTTTACAATTAGCAGGTTGCTCCAGCAACTGGCCCATAAAAGGGGCGATTGCAATAGAATAAGAGTAAGAACAGGATGATGAACCAAAGAAGTTCGTCATTATCAAATAGTCCGCCTAAAAATCCTCTGTCTGACATGTTAGAACATCCTTTCTTTGTAGATTTATGTTGTAATCGAACCTACAATATCATATTCCAAATGCATTTCCAGTGTTACACTTATCAGATTCCAACTGTAAAACCGGAGATATTTATTGGTCAGCCACTTGTAATCTTTAATAAATCCAATAACTTTTTCTTGGGCCTTTGAAGTTCTATGTCACTAAAATAAAAGTAATGAGAATTCGAAAATAAGAACGAACTTTTTTTTATCATGCTTGAATCTTTGGATAAGAATAGATATGCGTACATAAAAAAGCACCCGGTCTTCAACCGGATGCTTTTGGTGGGGATGGTGGGAGTCGAACCCACACGATATCACTATCGGCGGATTTTGAGTCCGCTACGTCTGCCAGTTCCATCACATCCCCAAGGTGTGAATCAAACTGCTTTAATATATTAACATACCTGTCAAATAAAAATCAATAGTTTTTTTTTCCAATTTTCTATTTTCTTGGCCTGCTATTCTTTGATGTCATTTTCACTGCATTCAGGCTCATTTTTCATTTTTCTTTTTTTTATTAAAGCTTCGTGAAGCAGGTATTCAATCTGGCCATTTACAGACCGAAACTCTTCATCCGCCCACTTACTGATCTCTTCCCACATTTTAGGGCTCAATCTTAATAAAACCGTCTTTCTTTCCGCCATAAGATCATCGCTTCCTGTAATTATTTACAAACTTGAAGTTAAAGCCTGTAATTGTCAGAAACCAAGCTGTTAACCGGTTAAGTATCATTCATTTAAAATCCAATTATATAAGTTGCGATAATTATATTACAAGGAAAAATTTGATTATCGCAAACTATATTAAGGTAACAACTTGCAAAAAATTCAATTGGGAGCTTCGTTGTAAAATATTTTCTGCACGTTATATAGCATAGAACCGTTTATCCCGCCGGCAGTTTTAACAGACTAGGTTGAATCCTTTGACTGTTAAAACTGCAATATCTTCCGCACTAAATACAATGCTAATTATGAAGAGTCCCTGTATTAATGACCGGCTGGGTATTCCTTTCTCCGCAAAGCACCACCAAAAGATTGCTTACCATCGCTGCCTTACGTTCTTCATCCAGTTCAACAACCTCTTTTTCACTTAACTTGTTCAGCGCCATTTCAACCATTCCTACTGCTCCCTCAACAATCTTCTGTCTTGCTGCAATAATGGCGGATGCCTGCTGCCTTTGCAGCATGGCTGCAGCAATCTCTGGAGCGTAGGCTAAATGACTTAATCTTGCTTCCTCTACCAAAACTCCTGCTTTCCCCAACCTCTCCTGAAGCTCATTTTTTAGTGCTTCCGATACCTCATTGGTACTGCCTCTGAGAGATAAATGATGGGTGTCGTCCGTAATATCATAAGGGTACATGCCGGCAAGATGTCTTAACGCAGATTCACTCTGTGTCCTTACATAATCATTGTAGTTTTCAACATCAAACAAGGCTTCTACGGTATTCTCGACCCTCCACACAACAACTGCAGCGATTTCAATGGGGTTTCCCATCTCATCATTGACCTTTAAACGTTCACCGTTGAGGTTCCTTGATCTTAAAGAAACCTTCCGCTTCGTATAGAAGGGATTTGCCCAATGCCACCCTGATTTTTTCACAGTCCCCTTATAGGCTCCAAATAAAATCAATGCTGCCGCTTCATTGGGCTGCAGGGTAAAAAATCCGGGGCATAAGATAATCCAAAGGATAAATAGAACAATTCCGGTTATAATGCAAACTGCGCCTTGCGCTTCACTCCCACCGGCAACCTGTGTAACCCCGAAAATAAATATCCCGACAGATGCGATCAACAAAGCCAAAAAGGGAATGATCATCGTAAATCCTGAAACAACCTTCTTTTCTATTTCTTTCATAGCGCCCGACCTCCAAGTTTTATATATTAATATTATATCACTTTGATATCATTTTGCAATGTATATTTATTTTGAATTTTTATGCCAGCTAGAGAAATAAGAAAGCTTGAATAGACCATCGAGACACTATACCATTTACCTCTAACAACTGATTGTCAAAGAAAAAACCTGGTACTTTCGAACCAGGTCCAGACTGTTGACAAAACCCACCGAAAGGTGGGTTTTGCTGTATAAAAAGATATGAAAACAGGAGAGAAAATGATATAATAAAATCACATGAAAACCTCATGTAATAAGGACTTCTAGGTGATAAAGTGTTAAATAAAAAAA
>JAOAAU010000026.1 GCA_026418695.1 Clostridia bacterium | reverse complement strand
TAAATCCAGTGAGTAAGCCAGACAATCGCAGATACAGTGCCGAAAGGCCGTATGTGAGGAAAGTCCGGGCTCCATAGGGCAGGGTGCCGGGTAACTCCCGGTGAAGGTGACTTTAAGGAAAGTGCAACAGAGATATACCGCCTTTGGAGGTTAGAAGTTAGATGTTAGAAGTTTGAAGCAAGAAATAAAATATGGATATTAGAAGTTAGAGGTAAGAAGTTATAAGCTGAAATTAAAAGCTAGAAGCTAGAATATTTAGTTTAATAGAATAAGAAATACTTGATTACATTATTTATTCCAACAACTAACCTTCACGCTTGAACCTTTTAATTCTATAATTTAATCTCCAAATTCTAAACTCTAACCTCTAACCTCCAAAAGGTAAGGGTGGAAAGGTGAGGTAAGAGCTCACCAGCGGCATGGCGACTTGCCGGACTATGTAAACCCCACCTGGAGCAACACCGCAGAGGGACATATGGATTGCCCGTCCGTCCCGGGGAGGTGGCTTGAGCTTTGTAGAAATACATGGCCTAGATAGATGATTGTCAAATACAGAACCCGGCTTATAGACTTACTCATAGTAAATATCAGAAGCACCTGCTTATACGGCAGGTGCTTTTGTTTTAAAAGAACAATAATTGGTTGGTACCAGGAATTTCATTTTTCAGAGAAACCCCCATGACTTAAAATGATAGTAAAGGAAGACATTGTTTTTTATGGGGGTTAACCAATGTTCAAAGTACATATCAAAAAACTCAAATCAGCAATGAAGCTGTCTGCTTTACTACTATCCATCACAACAATGACAATTGGATGCGGGGGATATCAAAAAAGGGATCATTTACCTGCAAACACCAGTCCAACTGTCATCAATGCCGTAGTTGAGTCAGCACAAACTAATGATTCCGGCAGTGATACAGGGAAAAAGGATGAAAAAGTCAAACGAATTGCGACACTGGAACAGCTTTATACATCAAAGCATTCTTTAGAAATACAAAAGAAGGGACAGGACAAAAGCAATCCGGCTTCCGAGTTATTAAGCGAAAAGGTAAAAGAACTTCTTTCAATGGCGGAATTGAAAGAGGACTCAAAAGCTACTGCAGACTATGACTATAAAAAGTTTGATTATATTTTAAAGTTTAATGGGGCTGAAGATATCCTGGTTTCAATGGACGATCAGACCTATCACTTTGCTGGAGAACAAAAGGTCTATAAGCTTTGGGGCGATAGCAGCAGGTTCTGGGAAGAAATATTGAAGGACGAGGCATCCTCCGAATTGAGTATTAAAGGAGACACCATAGAAATGATGCAGCAGGATTATCAGCAGGACTTGGACGGGGACGGGCAAACCGAAAACATCCGGTTGATTTGTGTCAAATCCAATCAACCCGAATCTAACGGAAAACTTCTATTAAAAGTGAATGACAGCCAGGCAACGTTTTCTGAACGAATGGATTGGGCTACAAAACCGTATCATACTGTGAATGAGGCACCCAAGCTAAGTTTTATATCAAAGCAAGGAGAAAAAGGAAAGGTAATCATTGCAGATTTTTCATGGATGACCAATGGGATAGGCTCTACCGGGGTCATTGGAACTTATGAATATAAGCATGGAAAGATTCAAAAAACAAAATTTGAGATGCCGTTTTTAAAATTCAGCTATCTTCAAAACGGAAAGGTAAGAGTTCAGGCTCCTCAGACAGGCTTTACAAAAACCATGCGTATTCAGCAGAATGAATTGAATGATTTCAGAGAATTCTCAGAATTCGATCTGAAATCTGTGTTTAAGAATAAAGAAGGCTACAATCCCCATCCACTTGGGTATACAGTAAAGGATTTCAATGGGGACGGAGAAGCTGAGCTTTGTGCAACGGATTTTATCCGCTTTCAGATTCCTCCGAGGCTGGGAATCGGCTTTTTATATACGTATTATCAATATAGAAAGGGAGCGTTTGTTCCGGTCAAAACGATTCTGAATCCAACCTATGATGAGAACAATATCAGTCAAAGCATTAAGAATCAGATCATAGAAAACATTACTCGTGTGGGACCGCTCAATATTGATGCTGAGAAAATAATTGAAACATGGTTTATGCCTAATGAAGTATATACTCTTGAGAAAATCAGGGCTGCGCTTGCGGAACTGCTGCAGGAGGGAGTTCTCAAGCAGAAGGATAATCAGATATTTGTAAATTACTGATACAATCAATATGTAAGTTTCGTCTTTAAATTTCTATAATTTGCTAATATAATATAGGTAATGTATAGAAAATGGAGGCGATAAGATGTACAATGTTGGAATTTATCTTTTCAACGATATAGAACTTCTGGATTTTGCAGGGCCGCATGAGGTGTATTCCGTGACCTCCGAATTAAACAGTTTCGAGCTTTTTAATGTATTTACCGTTACAAAGGACGGAAAAGAAATTAAGTCCGTAAACGGGTTAAAGGCGGTTCCGGATTACAGCTTTGCCGACTGTCCTGACATTGATATTTTTGTTATTCCCGGAGGGGTAGGAACAAGAGCAGAAATAGAAAAACCTGAGATTCTTGAGTGGATCCTGGGTAAATATCATTCCAGCGCCATCACCATGTCCGTTTGTTCCGGTGCCCGCATCCTTGGAAAACTCGGGTTGCTCAATGGATTGGAATGCACGACACATCATGAAGTCATGGAGCACTTATCAGAGATTGCACCAGAGGCTAGGATTGTAGATAAAAGATTCGTTGACACAGGAAAAATCATGACTTCCGGGGGAATATCCGCTGGAATAGATCTGTCCCTGCACGTGGTAGAAAAGCTTTTTGGACGTGAAGTCATGAAGAAAACCGTACAGTATATGGAATATGGTGATTGGAGGAATATTTAAAAAGGGCGGATGAATACAATGAGCGAAGTTATAAAGCGTATGATACAGCACTTTGGAGACGATGTCCGAAGAATCAATCATGCATTGAAGGTCTTTGGACTCGCAAAATGCATAGGTGAATCTGAGAGATTGGAGGAAGTTAAGCAGCAAATTCTTGAGGCTGCTGCCGTATTGCATGATATCGGAATAAAGGAAAGCGAAATAAAATATCAATCCTCCGCAGGCAAGTATCAAGAGATCGAGGGTCCGCCCATCGCTGAAAAAATCCTTGGAGAATTGGGCTATGAAAAAGAATTTGTAGATCGGGTATGCTTTTTGGTTGGAAATCACCACACGTATGGAAATATCGACGGCACAGACTTTCAGATCCTGGTTGAAGCAGATTTTCTTGTGAATATTTTTGAAGATGGTATGGATGGAAAGCAAAAGGCCACGATAAAAGATAAATACTTCAAGACACGAACAGGAACTATGATTCTTGATAGTATGTTCAGTGAAGAATAATTGGATTGGGCGCAAATTTTCTGTTTACATTCTGATAAGATTTGGTATAATAAAATTAAATAGTTAAAAAATTAACACAGAGGAATTATGGAAAAGGAAAGTAGAATTGCAGTCATCGGTATTGTTGTCAATAACCGTGAGGAAGCAGCAAAAAAGGTGAATGAGATTTTAAGCAACTATGGAGATATCATCGTTGGAAGAATGGGAATTCCTTATAAGGACCGAGAAATCTCTGTGATGTCCATCATCGCAGACGGTACCAATGATGAGATCGGTGCTTTAACCGGGAAGCTGGGCAATATCAAGGGGATCAAGGTCAAAGTAGCACTTACATACTGAGGGTTAATTTCTAAGGCCGGGGAGCTTGCTCCTAAGCCAAGGAAGCTTTACAACTGAATAGGGAATGCCTGACGTGAGGGAATATTCTTAACGGAGGGAGAGATGAACAACAAATAAATTGAATTCATAACTCTTCTTGAATATTCTCAGGAAGAGTTTTTTATTTGAATTCTGGAGGTCAGGAGTACAAAACAGCACAATTCAAACTATTTTGGGAGGTTGGTTTCATGAAAAATTCAAACATTCGATTTATTACAAGGACAGCGCTGATTCTTGCAGTTGTTGTTGCCATTCAGATGATAGGAAGGACACTTCCTTACAACAACTTTATTGTGGGTCCCCTCGTGAATGCATGCTTGTTGATAGCGACAGCCATGCTCGGGCTTGGGGGCGGACTGATCATCTCCATATTATCGCCCTTTACATCCCTGATCAATAACCATGCGCCGGTTGCAGCTGCATTAATGATGTTTGCGCCTGTGATTGCAGCAGGGAATTTCATATTTATTCTCAGCTACTATTTTGTTCGGAAATGGAATGGCATTGGCGGTGTAATCCTTGGAGCCGTTCTCAAGTTTGGATTCCTTTTGGCGGGAATCAGGATATTCCTTAAAGTCGTAAGTTTCCCCAAATTTGAAAAAGCTTTGTTAACACTTTTCTCAGTTCCCCAGCTTATAACGGCTTTAGTCGGCGGTGCACTTGCGATCGCAGTAATTAAAGCCTTACAGAAGAATATGGAGATGCACATAAAGGATTAATTCGAAAATAGATATTGTTTGGAAGCTATAAGTTTTAATCAAATTGCAGTGAAGGACATTAACAATTTCATATTTCTAAGACCGTGGGGATTTCCCTGCATCGAGGAAACTATTAAAAGGCAGTCAAACCTGACGAGACGGATGGTTCTTATCGGAGGGAGGCATAGAGATGCTTTATTTGTCTATGAACTCTTCTTGATCATTTCATCAGGAAGAGTTTTTTATTTTATTATTTTTGAAGGAGGAACTGAAATGGTGGATTTTATCAGAGAGCAAGAAGTAGTCTCGTTACTTGAGAATTCAAATAAAACAGACAAGGTTGAGATTCGTGAAATTATTCAAAAGTCAAGATTGTGTAAAGGTTTGAGTCTTGAAGAGGTTGCAAAGCTTCTTTATATCGAAGACAAGGAGCTTCTTGCAGAGATGTTCGAAGCGGCAAAGTTTGTTAAGAACAAAGTATACGGAAAAAGGGTAGTTTTATTTGCTCCCCTCTATACCAGCAATGAATGTACAAATAATTGCCTTTACTGCGGCTTCCGAAGGGATAATAAAGAACTGCACAGACGGACCTTGACGCTGGCGGAGATTATAAATGAAGCGAAAGCGATTGAAGCCCAGGGCCATAAGAGAATCCTACTGATCTGCGGTGAAGACCCGAGAACTACTAATGTAAAACACTTGACCCAGGCAATGGAGGCTGTTTACAAGGCTGGTGATATCCGAAGGATCAATATTGAAGCAGCCCCCATGAAGGTGGAGGAATATAAAGAACTGAAAAACGCCGGGATAGGAACCTATGTAATCTTCCAGGAAACTTACAATCGGGATGTGTATCAGAAAATGCATCCTACGGGGTTAAAAGCTGACTATGACTGGAGGATAACTGCAATAGACAGAGCCTTTGAGGCTGGTATCGATGACGTAGGGGTAGGAGCCCTGTTTGGACTTTATGATTATAGATTTGAAGTACTGGGACTTTTAATGCATGCCCAAAGTTTTGAAAAACGCTATGGTGTAGGCCCGCATACCATCTCGGTTCCACGGTTGAGGCCGGCTTTGGGATGGGGACTCAAGGAAATTCCCAATGAGGTTAATGACGACGAGTTCAGAAAGATTGTAGCAATTTTCAGACTTGCGGTACCGTATACAGGGATTATTTTGTCTACCAGGGAACGGGCTGACTTCAGAGATGAGCTTTTAAGCTTGGGTGTATCTCAAATCAGTGCCGGATCAAAAACCAATCCGGGCGGATATAAGGAAGATGATGACAAAGCAGATCAGTTCGAGGTCAGCGATCATCGAAGCCTTTCCAAGATGCTTGAAACGATCTGTGACCAAGGGTATATACCCAGTTTCTGTACGGCTTGTTATCGAAGGTGCCGGACAGGAGAAGCCTTTATGGAATACGCAAAGGAAGGAGAAATACACGAGTTCTGCCAGCCCAATGCAATTCTGACGTTTAAGGAAAACCTGATGGATTATGGAACGGAAAGCCTCAAGAATAAAGGGGAAAAGATGATCTCAAAAGCCCTGCTTGAAATAGAAGACGCAAAAATGAGAATCCTGACGAAAGAAAAGTTGAAGGAGATTGAGGAAGGAAAGCGTGATATCTATTTCTAACACATGAATCAGCATGAGTCCATGAATGTAAGGAAAAGTAGTAACGGTAAATGGCGCTATTTCAAAATGAAGTAAATAAAGCTTATAGGAGCGAACTATGGAAAACAAGTACAGACTGATCATTGCTTACAATACAGCACAGATGCTGCTTGTAGATAAAGTGTTGAGAACAGCAGGCATACAAACGGAATTGGTACCTGCACCGCCGGAAACAGGAACTGTTTGTGCAATTGCAGTAAAAATAGACTTGAGTGAATTGGAGAATTCCAGTGAAACTCTTAAACAAAATGATATAAAGGTGAAAGACATTATTGAAGAGAAAAAGCTCAAACTCCAGGGGTTGATTGATGAGAAGCTGGGAAGGGCTGTTACGGCTGAATTTATAAATATTCTACGAAAGATAGAAAATGGCGACGGACTTAATAAAGATGAAATTGTATATTTGCTTTCTACACAGAAACCGAGGGAAATAGAGGCCATCTATACTGCAGCAGACAGGATCAGAAAGGAAATGGTGGGGGATGTAGTAGAAATCCGCGGAGCCATCGAGTTTTCGAACTACTGCTGCAAGAGCTGCAATTACTGCGGCATCAATGCGAAAAACCATGGAGCATCCAGGTATAGAATGAACGAAGACGAGATTATGGAGGTTGTTCATGACCTTTATAAGGTTGGAATAAAAACAGTAATCCTTCAATCCGGGGAAGATGCTCAATGGACCACAGAACGTTTAATTGAGTTGATAAAAAGAATAAAGAGAGAAACAGGAATGCGCGTTACGCTGAGTGTAGGAGAAAAACGGCGTGAGGAGTATGAAGCACTGAGGGAAGCTGGAGGCAACAACTTCCTTTTGAAAATTGAGACTACCAACAGGGAATTGTTCAAGGAGATCCATCCGGATGATGATTATGATCATAGAATCCAGTGTTCAAAGTGGCTAAAGGAACTGGGATATATCAATGGCTCCGGGAATATTATAGGCCTGCCTGGACAGACGGTTGAAGATATTGCGGTTGACATCCTTTACTTTAAAGAGATGGGGATCAATATGATCGGAATCGGTCCATTTATTCCTGCCAAAGGGACGAAGTATGAAAATCATCCCCATGGAGGAATTGAGGAAACATTAAGAGCGGTAGCTGTTACAAGGATTGTTTGTAAGAAGGTTTATATCCCGTCAACAACAGCCTTGGCATCACTGGATAAGGATGCTCAGGTCATGGCATTGCAGTGTGGTGCCAATACCATCATGTTGATCAGCACACCGGAGGAATACAGGAGAAGCTACAGAATCTATGACAATAAGAACATGGTGGATATGGAAGCGGCTGTCTATGCGGTGACAAAAGCCGGAAGAAAGATGCCGGAATACATTAAAATAATGAAGAAAGAAGAAAGAAGAATGAAGAATGATGAATGAAGAATGAAGAATGAGAAAAGAAGAAAGTAAAGAAATTAAAATGTTTAAAAGTTAAAATTTAGATATCTGTAATAGTGCATAGATTTATTCCTACATAGTCTTTTACACTTTACAGTTCATTGCTTTACTTCTATATAACTTTATTGCTTTTAAGATATAGACTATTTGATATGGAATTATGAAACTAATTTTACATACTTGATTAATACTTTATAATTTTACAACTTTATGTCCTTATTACTTTCAACTTTAGAATACGGGGGCGATTGTATGCGCATAGAGCACGATCTTCTGGGGGAACGGGAAATAGGCGATCATTGTTATTACGGGATTCATACTCAAAGAGCGATAGAAAACTTTAGATTATCCGGGAGGCCTATTCATCCGGAACTTATAAAGGCTTTGGCAGTAGTGAAAAAAGCTGCAGCAGCAGCAAATGAAACCATTGGACTTATAGATCAAAGAAGAGCATCATCAATAAAACAAGCTTGTGAAGATGTAATGACGGGAAGACTTAATGATCAGTACGCTGTTGATGCTTTCCAAGGCGGAGCAGGCACCTCTGCTAATATGAACATGAATGAGGTAATTGCAAACCGAGCAATAGAAATCCTGGGCGGAGAAAAAGGAGATTATGCATTGATCCATCCGTTGGACCATGTGAACCTGTCCCAGTCTACCAATGATGTTTTCCCAACAGCGGTACGGATTGCTGCTATTCGAATGCTGGTTTCAGTCAGTGAAAGATTTGCTGAACTGCAATCAGCATTGCAGGAGAAGGAAGACGAGTTCTCAGATATTCTTAAGGTTGGAAGGACACAGCTTCAGGATGCTGTTCCCATCATGCTGGGACAGGAATTTGGTGCCTGGGCGCAGGCCATATCCAGAGACCGCTGGAGGCTGTACAAAGCGGAAGAAAGATTAAGAGTCGTCAATTTGGGAGGAACGGCGGTTGGCACTGGACTAAATGCAGAAAAAAAGTACGTATTCCTAGTAATTGAGAAGCTAAGAGAGCTTACAGGTTTAGGTCTGGCAAGAGCTGAAACCATGATGGATCCTACTCAAAACAACGATGTGTTTGTAGAGGTTTCCGGATTGCTGAAAACAGCGGCAGTGAATTTATCAAAGCTGGCCAGTGATCTGAGACTCCTTTCCTCAGGACCTGCTGCAGGTTTGGGTGAAATCAGACTGCCTCCTGTTCAGGCCGGCTCTTCCATTATGCCTGGCAAAGTAAATCCTGTAATTCCGGAAGCCATCAACCAAGCGGCATTTCAAATCATGGGCAATGACATGACGATCACATTGGCGGCTCAGTCAGGGCAATTGGAGTTGAATGCGTTTTTACCCGTTATTGCGCATAATCTTTTTGAAATGCTGGATTTGCTAAACCGGGGATTAAAGATTTTCATCGAAAAGTGTATCCGGGGAATTACGGCCGATAGGGAAAGGTGCAATCAGCTGGTTGAAGAAAGCCTTGTTCTCGTAACTGCATTGGCAGGAACTTTGGGATATGAGAAAGCAACAGAAATAGCAAAGAAGTGTCTTGCTAGCAAAAAAAAGGTAAGAGAAATTCTAAAGGACGATGAAATATTAGATCAGGATACCACGAGCAGGGTTTTAAATCCGATCAACATGACCAAGCCTGGAATTCCGGGGAAATGATCGTTAACGTGTATATAGTGGAACAAAGAAATAGGAAATCTATTCAATGCTGAGCAATATTACTGAATGATGGATAAAGTCTTTGAACGAGTTCAATAGGAGTTAGGAGGAAAAACATGAATTCAACACCAATGGGAGATCGGCTGCATATTGCAATTTTCGGGAGGAGAAATGCCGGAAAGTCCAGCCTGATCAATGCGCTTACGAACCAGGAGATTGCTGTGGTATCAGATGTGCCGGGAACTACAACGGATCCTGTTTATAAAACAATGGAGCTATTGCCGGTAGGGCCCGTTGTAATTATTGATACAGCGGGTCTGGACGATGAAGGCGAACTGGGAAACTTAAGGATCGAAAAAACATATGATGTACTGAGAAAAACAAATTTAGCAATCGTTGTCGTGAACGCAGTTGATGGCATCACTGAGTTTGAAATGGATTTCATCAGAAAATTGAAAGAGAGAAATACTGCAGTTATTGGTGTAATTAATAAAATTGATTTAAAGCAGGTTTTAGCAGAAGAGCTGGAAAAGCAAAAATCAGAGCTTGGCATCCCCATAGTAGCTGTTAGTGCATCTGAAAAAGTTGGTATAGAAGACTTGAAAAGAGTTATCAGCGAAAACGCAAGGTTTGATCAGGATCAACTCAGTATTGTGGGTGACTTGATTCAACCAGGGGATTTCGTGGTTCTGGTAACACCCATTGACAAGGCCGCTCCCAAGGGGCGCCTCATCTTACCCCAACAGCAAACGATTCGGGATATCATAGAATCCGATGCTATGGCGATTGTAACAAAGGAGCATGAGCTTAAGGAAACACTGATGAATTTGAGTAAAAAGCCATCCCTGGTTGTCACTGATTCACAGGCTTTTTTGAAAGTGTCTGCGGATACTCCGACAAATATCAGGCTGACTTCGTTTTCTATACTGTTTGCCCGCTATAAGGGAGAATTGCTGGAGATGGTCAAAGGGTTAAAGAAAATAGAAGAGCTAAAGTCAGGAAGCAGAGTGCTGATTGTTGAGGGATGTACTCACCACCGGCAGGCAGATGATATCGGAAAAGTGAAAATTCCCCGATGGATCAGGCAGATGAGCGGAGGAGAAATTGAGTTCGAATGGGCATCCGGCGCTTTCTTTCCGAAGGATATTCAGCGCTTTGATGCAATTGTCCATTGCGGCGGCTGTATGCTCAATAAACAGGAAATGAAATATAGAATGGATGTTGCAAGAGAGAACGGCATAGCCATTACAAATTATGGAATGCTGATAGCTCATGTGCAGGGAGTACTAAAAAGATCCCTGGAGCCGTTCCCAGCAGTAAGTCTGTTGCTGGAAGAATAATACAGACGCTTAGCTCAAAGTCAACGTTTTATTAGATTCAAAGCTTGTTTTCTTATAGGATAGCATGAATGTGGAGGCCGAAATAATGATTTACCTGGATAATGCAGCAACTTCCTTTCCCAAACCGGATAAAGTCTACGAAGAGGTATTAAGATGTATGAAGGAGTACTGTGCAAACCCCGGGCGCGGCGGGCACTATATGTCCATTGAGTCGGGCAAGGCCGTTATGGAAGCGCGGGAAGCCATCTGCAGCTTTTTTAATATCAGGAATCCGATGCAGCTTTCCTTTACAAAAAACGCTACAGAGGCTTTGAATGTAGCAATCAAAGGCTTGCTCAAAGCTGGAGATCATGTCATAACTACTACCATGGAGCATAATTCTGTTGTGAGGCCTCTGAAGACACTTGAGAAAGAGTTAGGCATTGAGTTGACGTTTATCCAGGGAAATGAATATGGAGAAGTCGATATAGCGGACATTCAAAGGGCCGTCAAGGAAAATACACGATTAATTGCAGCAACTGCTTCTTCTAACGTAAATGGAATCATCATGCCTTTCAGGAAAATCGGGGAGATTGCAAAGGCAAAAGGAATTGTTTTTCTTCTGGATGCAGCACAGGGAGCCGGTGCAATCACCATTGATGTAGAAGAGGACCATATCGATATGATGGCCTTCCCTGGACATAAAAGCCTTTTAGGTCCTCAAGGAACTGGTGCGTTATATGTTAGAGAGAATGTGATTCTAAAAGAATTGATGCAGGGTGGAACCGGCAGTAATTCTGAAAATGTTTTTCAACCGGAGATCATGCCGGATATGCTCGAAAGCGGAACGCTCAATACTCCCGGAATTGTTGGAATGGGAGCAGGAGTTGGATTTATCAACAGTTTTGGCCTGGAGAATATTAAACTATATAAAGCGATGCTGGTTAAAAAACTCCATGATGGGATCACGGAAATCGGTGGAATGAAGCTTTATAGTAAGAATGACATCAACCATAATTCCGGAATCGTGGCTATGAATGTGGACGGGATTGATTCTACAGAAATCAGCTATGTACTTGATAAAGTATATGGGATTGCCACAAGAGCCGGATTGCACTGTGCACCGATGGCACACGCTGCCCTGGGGACAATGAAAACAGGGGTGGTTCGGTTCAGTATCGGTTGTTTTAATACGGTACAAGAAATTGATTTGGTCTTGAATGCTTTAAAAGAAATTGTATTGAAAACACAAAACAATTAAATAAATTAATGAATATATAAAATAATTTAATAAATAATAGACATTGTATAAATATTGACGTATAATTAATTAAAGATTCTTATGAGGAGTGTGCAATATGAATAATCATACGTTAAAAACAATAATGTCTGTTGGAATATTAATCATCGCGTTTTTTATCGCATTATCCGTACTGAAATGGGCGGTAAGGATTCTGCTGCCGATTGCCATTATTATTATCGCTGCTTATATCGTATATAGAGTTTTCAGTGGAAGAAGATATTAATTCAGTAATAGAATAGTTAAATTACAAAGTCTGAAGTCTTAGAATTCAGGAATCTGATTGAATTAACAGATAGAAAGGTTGTATGGGCGCATACAACCTTTTCGCTTTTATTTATTGAGAGAGTGAACTATCGTCCTGCATTCTTTGTTCTTTTTCACGCTTCAGTTCTTCCATCTGCCTCAGATAGTTCAGTTGAGTTTCGGTTTTTCTGACAGGTGAGCCGTATTCATTTGAGTAACCGGAAGTTGTTGAAACACTCGATTTTATAGCACCTTCCAGCGGAGTCCCCGATTTAAGGTCTTCAAATTCTTCCTTTGTCAGCTCTAAGCAGGCTCCACAAATGGGGCATACAAGATAGCGCTTATAAGAGTATGGAAAAACAGGAATAAAGTATAAAGTAAACCAGGTGGATACCCGGTATAAATTCCATTCAGAAATATTGTTGCAACGTCCGCAGTTATAAGTCTTAACAGTACCATAATTTTTAGACATTGTTTTTCCCCACCCAAATATAATCATAAAAACCTCCAAAAAATTACTAATTATGATTATAATAGCATAGTATTCCAAGCAAATAAAGAAAATTGACTCAAATAAAGTCTATATAATTGAACAAAAAAAGAAACAGCCGTTGACGGCTGCAGGTAAAGTGGGGAGAAATATTCGAAAAATCTATAATTTCAAAAATAAAATTAAAGATATTTCAAACTCCGCATCTATCTTACTATAAAAAAACATCATTATTAATGGAAAACTTTGCTGTTTTGTATAAAAAATTGTCCTTTATAATAGGATATTAAGATCTTATGACAGGTGTGCTGAATCATGATGGAGAAGGGGGGATAAAGAGTGTAAGGCAGTTTTCTTAATGAAATCTTTTATATTCATATTATTTTAACTATTATTATGTAGGGTTTTAAAAATATTGCTATTATTTGTAAAATATTGTTGAGTTTTGCGTAAAAAGAAAACAAGACGGTAATTACCGTCTTTAAGGGAGTAGTATTTAGATATTCATCTCAACGATGGTTATCTAAAAGCTTCTGACGTTATTATAACAATAATTTAAATAGAAAAGAATATACAAAATTACGAAAAACCAAGAAAATATTCATTAATTGTCGAAAATGAAAGAAGTGAGATCAAGTAAATCCTATTCTCAAAAATACAGTCATTAACATAAGATATAGGAGAAGAATTCTTTGGAACAGGATGTGCAGGTTCCTTAGATGAACAATGCGGAGGTGCCGCATGAAAAAAAAGAATTGCAATCATGATGAAATCGTATATACATTTGCAGTGGACAATGCTGAAAGAATCGCCGGAACGAAGGTCGTGCTGATCAAAGGACCGTCAGTATTACGGGGGAAGTGCGAATGCGGCTATGAGACAAACGAAGTAATGATTTTCGGAGTCTACGGAGAAATATAATCGAACCCTTTTGCAAATGGAATAACAGGACTGGTAAACACAAGCGAAAAAATTTTTGAAAAATATGTTTTGGACAAATTCTCGAGAGGAATATAAATGGTGAACCATTAGCCGACTGAGTTTAACTGTTTTTTTTAAGCCGAAAGGCTATTTTTTATGATGCACAGGATAGTATAGTTTATCCTTGATAAATCTCTCTTGGAAAATGCATTGTAGAAAAGCCTATCTATACTGATCTTCAAAGACTTGTTCTAAGGTTTCATCGGCGAAGCCGACTTTTTTGTGAGGAGGGAATTATGGATTGTAACGCGACTACCAATTGTTATGATTGCAAATCAAACAAACAATGCAAACCTTTTCAAGAATATCTGCGGAACGAAGAGAGTAAAAAAGTTAAGAAGTATCAAAATATTAAAACCGGATAGATGATAACAGTTAAAGAAAATCAAGGGTCTGACCCAAACCAGACTCTTGATTTTTTATTAATAAAACGGAATATAAAGGAGTATACGTGTCTTTATGAAAGAAAATCGTATAATACTTCAAGTATATTAAGTATTTAAAGGTTAAAAGAGGTTGAGTAGCTGAACTATTGGTGTTATAGTATACAAGCTGTCAGCGACGAACACTATGAAGGAAAAAAACGAAGTGCGAAACGCAGGCAGAAAGTGTAAGAAAAAAAGTGTTGACACAATCCAAAACACGTGTTAACATAAAACTCCGCCAAGCGAGAGCAGGGCGGTAACAAAAGCGTGAAACATACAAGATCACGGTTTTGAATGGACTTTGAAAAGTAAACAGTGTAAAAGGTTATGGGACACATCTGGTAAAGGCAGATATGTCCCAAACTAAAGTGACGAAAGGAACTCGTAAATTCTTTTCGGGTGATGGGTAATCGGTAATAGGCAATGGGGGTTAAACCTCAAAACCAAAACCATAAACTAAAACCTGAAAAATTGAGTAAACTTGTAATCAAGAGGGGACATTTCTCATACTACAGAGAATAACTTCCTGTAGAGAAGTGTCGCCTTTCATAAGACAAGCCAGACAAAGTATATGAGCTAAACAGCTTTCAATATTAAATTGAGAGTTTGATCCTGGCTCAGGACGAACGCTGGCGGCGTGCCTAACACATGCAAGTCGAGCGGAGTCGATGTTTAACACTGAGTATTTAAACTATGGCAATCAGTCGGAAGCCAGCGTCTAGCGAAGAGTAAAGCTCAAGCTACACGCGTTAAAAATGTGCCAACACATAAAAGACGGCGCATAGGTGAAATGACTTAATCGTGCAGCAGCTGAAGCTTTAAGCGAGCTACACGCGAAATAAATTGCCAACACAGGATGAGTACTGAGTGTTAAACATTGGCTTAGCGGCGGACGGGTGAGTAACGCGTGGGCAACCTGCCTTGGACAGGGGGATAACACAGGGAAACTTGTGCTAATACCGCATAATATCACTGGGTGACATCACCTGGTGATCAAAGGAGCAATCCGGTCTAAGACGGGCCCGCGTCCGATTAGCTAGTTGGTGGAGTAACGGTTCACCAAGGCGACGATCGGTAGCCGAACTGAGAGGTCGATCGGCCACATTGGGACTGCGACACCGCCCAGCCTCTTACGGGAGGCAGCTGTGGGGAATACTTCGCACTGGGGGAAACCCTGACGC
>JAOAAU010000068.1 GCA_026418695.1 Clostridia bacterium | reverse complement strand
ATTGGCAACAACATTGGACAGCCCCAACAACCCGTTTTGCAAGTCGGATTGAGAGAACTTTGCTGCTACCGAATCTGAAAAGCTTACCCAGTAGGAGGTTGTATGCATTTCCATTTCAGGCAGGTTGACCGGACCGGCACCTATATTTTCATGAGTATGAAGCTTTATTTTTTTGAACATGGTAACCAGGGAGCGGACCATAACTTCGCCGCTGTATCTGGATGCCTGCTTTTCCGTTTCTTCCTTGAATACATCAATCACTTTTAACTCAACGGCCAGGTTGGCATCGGTATAATAATCTACATCCACCTTCCGGACATAGGCCTTTTTATCATCAAAGTCAAGGGTCTCAACCTGATACTGCTGTCCCTCATGGATATAGATGGCTTCTTCATGCAGCAGCATGGGAGCGCTGAACCGGTCGGTTTCACCGATGACCTTGCGGTGCGGATCGGAGATATCAATAATGATAAAGTTCTCATTGGAGGCGCTTCGGAGGCTGATACCGTCTGAAGGAAATACGTCGGACATCCAATGCCAGCGGCTGCCTACATGACGCACAAGCTTGGCTTCTTCCATGTAAGAAAGGATTTCGTGGGTGGTCTCCACACCGAACTTTTCCTTATCATCAAAAGGAAGCTCAAAAGCAGCACATTTCATATGGTTATATAGTATTACCAGGTTATCGGGGTTAATGAGTCCGTTCTCAGGGCTCAGGTTGAAAAAGTAATCGGGGTTGTTCACGATGTACTGGTCCAAAGGGCTGCTGTTGGCAATGAGGAAGGTTGCAGAGGCGCTGTTCCTTCTTCCGGCTCTGCCAGCCTGCTGCCATGTGCTTGCGATGGTGCCGGGATATCCGCAGATGATACAAGCCTCCAGATTGCCGATGTCAATTCCGAGTTCCAGTGCGTTGGTGCTTACAACGCCGGTAATGCTGCCGTTTCTTAATCCACGCTCAATCTCTCGTCTTAGATTGGGAAGGTATCCGCCGCGGTATCCCCGGATTCTGTTTTCTCCTCCCATCTGACCGAAAAAAATATCTTTCAGATAGGTAACCAGAACTTCAACGCTTAATCGGCTCCGGGTAAACACAATGGTTTGAATATTGTTTCTTACCAAGGACTCGGCAAGGTTTTTTGCTTCCAACATACTGCTTTTGCGGATACCCAATTCCTTATTGACTACGGGCGGATTGTAAAAAATGATATGCTTCGCACCGGAAGGGGCGCCGTTATTATCTATCAGTGTGATTTCTGAACCTGTAATTCTTGCTGCAAGCTCATCCGGATTCGCAATGGTGGCAGAGCAACAGATGAATTGGGGCTTGGAGCCGTAAAAATCACAGATCCTTTTCAGCCGGCGGATGACGTTGGCCAGATGGCTTCCGAATACACCCCGGTAATGATGAACTTCATCGATGACGATATATTTCAGGTTTTCAAACAGCTTGGTCCACTTGGTGTGATGCGGAAGAATTCCGCTGTGAAGCATGTCCGGATTGGTGACGACAATATGCCCTGCCTGCCGGATGGCTTTCCGAGCGGATTGGGGCGTATCCCCGTCGTATGTATAGGTTTTGATATCAACCCCTACTTCGGTGATCAGTTCATGAAGCTCGGCGGTCTGATCCTGGGAAAGGGCTTTGGTAGGAAACAGGAATATGGCTCTGGATTCTTCATCCTTAAGGATGGAGTTAATCACAGGGATGTTGTAGCACATCGTCTTACCGGAAGCTGTGGGGGTGACGACGACAGTGTTTTTACCGTTTTCAACCTCTTGAATCGCAGAAGACTGGTGGGAATAAAGCTTATGTACTCCCCGGTTTTTTAATGCCTGAACGACCCTGGGATCGACACATTCAGGAAAATCACAGTATACTGCTTCCCGGGCAGGGATTTCCACCCAGTTGGTGATGTTGGACATCATTGTTTCCGAAGCTTTGAAATAATTCAACATTTGATCAAGATTCATAGACTCACTCCAAAACACTTAAAAGCTGAACATATGTTCTGGATACCATTTTATAATAAACCGCGCTCAAAGTAAAGGCGTTACACGAAATTATGAAAGCGTTTAAATGTATAAAAGCAGTAAGCTGCTTGCGACTGTTATATGTCTGGTTGACAATGGAAAATCAGAAGCATATAATAAAAACGGCATATGTGCCGTTTTTATTATATGCTTCTTTAGTAAGGAAAAATTAGTACTTCGCTTACAATGATTAAAAACTGCTGTAAGGAGATGACAAGATGTCACCGAAAGTAACTCAAGCCTATAAAGAGCTAAAGCGACAGAAAATCATGGAAGCCGGAAAAATAGTATTTATCCGAAAGGGATATGAACAAACAACCATGAAGGATATTATCGAGGAATCCGGCCTTAGCAAGGGCGGCGTGTATTTGTATTTTTCCAGCAAAGAGGAGGTGTTTTCTGCGCTTCTGGAGGTCTCTGACAATGAATACTTTTCATTCATTCAAAGACTGCTTGAAGAGGATGGAACACAATGGGATGCCATAACGAAATTGTCTGAGTTCATAAAGAGAAAAATTATAGAGGCGAATGATGAACTGGCTCCCGCGATTTATGAATATTTTTTTTCAGTAAAGAGGAATAACCAGGTACCCCCTTTACTGGTAAAACGGTATACAAGAGCACAGAACTGTGTAAAAAGCCTTCTGGAAAGGGGCGTTGCCAACGGTGAATTCCATCCGGTTGTTTCTTTGGAGGAAATATCAAAATTTATGGTGTCATTTATGGATGGGTTATCCGTCAATATGATTCATTTAAATTCTGAGATTATTGGTTTGGATAGTCAGATTGACCAAATGCTGTTTTATCTCCGGCATGCATTGCAGCGTAGTAACTCCGACAAGAAAAATATGCTTTGAAAATTGATTGACGTTTTAAGGATAGGGAGGAGGAAAAATGAAACCCAATAGACAAATTGTAATCGTATTAATTAGTGTCATACCGGGAATTATCGCTTTCTTAGGCTTTAATTTGTTCTATGCTGTTTATTCAATTTTCGGATTTAGTTTAATCTTAAAAACTGTTTTACTCATATTATCTTTGGCTTTTCTTAGTGTATTTATATTAGGCCTCGTGGCCTTAGCTAGAACTAAAACTACTACAAGGGAAAGAATTAAATACATAGGGACAATAACTTTAGCAGCAATTATTTGTGGTTGGATAACGCTCATCGGAGTAGTTTACATCATGAAGTACGATGTTTTTTATTCAAACAGTTCTATCCGCCCAAAGCTTTCGAAGCAAATACAGCAAAAGCCGGAAAACTTTGAGAAAATAGCTATAAAGACACCGGATAAAATTATGCTCCAGGGATTTCTTGCAAAACGCAGCCATTCGGCGAAATCTCCTCTTGCTATTTACTTCGGCGGCAGAGGCGAAGAAGCTTCAAATATTGCAGAGTATGCTGAGAAGATCAAAGGCTGGTCTCTTGCTTTTATAAATTATAGGGGGTGCGGTTTGAGCGAGGGGCGTCAGGCCGAGAATATACTTTTTTCAGATGCTGTAGCGGTATACGATTATTTCACGGGCAGAGAGGATATTGATTCAAAAAATATTGCAATAATCTCACATAGTCTTGGAACCGGTGTTGCGATACACCTGGCGACTGAAAGAGAAGTGAAGGGAATTGTTTTATCTGCTCCGTATGATACCTATGGAACAGGAGTAATTCAAGATAAACTTCCTTTGGTACCTGCTTCTTTACTATTCACAGATGTATTTGACTCGGTGTCAGTTGCGCCGTCAGTAAAGACACCTGCGATTTTTTTGCTCGCCGAGAAAGATCGTACAGTTTACAGGAAACGGTCGCTGAAGCTCCTTGAAAATTGGGGCGGAAAGGCTGAAAAGGCTACTATTCCGGGAACACACCACGAAAGTATAACGATCAACGATGTTTCCTGGGAAAGGATTAATGAATTTCTAGAGAGTATTATAAAAATGGAGTAGGCAAATATTTGAAAAGATTGTTTGGAGGGAAGCTATGAAAAATATTGTTTTAATCGGTATGCCAGGCTCAGGGAAAAGCACTATTGGTGTGCTGCTGGCAAAAGCAGTGGGAATGCCGTTTGTTGATACGGATATAGTGATTCAGCAGGAAACAGGAAGACTGCTGCAGGATATCATCAATAAGGATGGAATCAAGAGTTTTCTTGAAATAGAGGAAAGAGTTGTTTCACGCTTGAACTTGAAGGACCATGTGATTGCAACCGGAGGGAGTGTCGTATACAGCCGGAGGGCGATGGAGCGCCTTCAAAGCAACAGCATCATAGTCTATCTTCAGCTGACCTATGAGGAAGTGGAAGCCAGAATCAAAAACATTACCACCAGAGGGATTGCAATGGAAAAGGGGCAAACCCTGTACGATCTTTATCAGGAGAGAATTGCACTGTATGAACAGTATCAGGATATGGTTATACCGTGCACGGGGAAAAGCGTAGAAGAGGTTATAGGCGAAGTGAAGAAAAAAATAGAGTCTAAATTGGGATTAATATGATTAGGTGGTAAAATTCGATAAAATTTGATAAGATATATTCATATACGTCATATCTATTAAATATTTATGTGAGGTCAACTATGAAACATCTCAAAACGTTGTTCCTATTTGTTGTTACTCTCGTTTTTACATTATCCCTCGTGATGCTGGAGCTGAATGTGGCTGTGAAATTTACCTTGTTTTCTCCCTCGTTTTTCAGTAAACTCGCTGAGGACAGCAAGTTTACCAAAGCCGTCGTGGAAGCTTTAAAAATTCCTGATCGTACTACGATTTATGATGCGTCTCCCTGGGATCCAGATGAATTTCCTCCTTTAAGGGCTATTTTCCTGGATTCTATGGACAAGACCTGGCTTGAAGGACAAGCTCCGGTCATGCTGAAAGGCATTCATGCCTATATTATCGGCAAAACGGAGGTGCTTCCAACCCTTGATTTCAAACCTGTTAAGGAAAACCTTCAGAATAATGCCATGAAGGAACTGAGCAGGGTAACCCAAAAAGACTCCGAGGATAAAAAACTGAAGGAAAAGAAGAGGCTTGAGGAAAGAATGAAGCTTGGCAGTGTCAAGGAGACACTGGATTTGAACATGCTGTCTCAGGAGCTTTATCAAAAGCAAGGATCTCCCTTATCGCAGCTTCGGACATTTTTATCAAAATATAATAAGTATGTATTCTATTCAATACTGCTTGTGACGATGCTGCTGATCGTGATCATTATTCTGGCTGCCTTCAATCCCAAATCCGCGCTTAGGTGGTTGCCGACGGGAATGCTTGTGAGTGCTTTTCTAGGGTTGGTCATCGGACTTCTGGGCAGCGGAGGATTCCTCATCGGGTTAATCGCAGGAGGGGTTCAGGGCGATGCGGGTGCATTGGAACTAATGGGAGCTGCTTTCTTAGGTGAATTCACTAAAGTTATGCTGGTACAGGCAAGCATTCTTCTTGTTTTGGGAATTATGCTGTTTGTATTGGGGTTTGTTGTTTCGAAAAAAGTGAACTTTTCTGTAAAGAATTCAGAAGGCGGAAATGAGAAAAAGGTGGAAGTGATCAGTCGAATACGCTGGGCTACTATTCTCGTTTTAGTTATTGCAATTCCTATTGTGGTATTAAATAGCATCAGCAATATGAAAACTGCATCTCAAGAAGTGGTTGATAAACTGGCCGATCCATCAAACGAATTAAAACGGCTTAATTTCACAGGGGCTATGGCGGTGACTACGGGCACAGAATTCCTCAATGAAAAGTTTGATCCTTCCAATGCAGTTGAAGACCGTACGCAGGGGATTTTGATGAGCGTGCTGTTTGAAGTGACGGACAAAGCCGGAAAGCCTATCAGTAGCGTGGTACTGGCAGTGAATAAAGACAAGCCGGATGGTCCTAAAGATCCGGGGTATTATGCAACTGGGCGGGACGGTCGTGTCAAATTCAGCCTGAAGGAGGGTAAATACTTCATCAAACCGTCCTCCTACGGGTTTCCGCAAAACCTGAAAATGCCTCAAAAAGCTTTGGAAGTCGATGTAAAGAAAGATCAAGAGAATGAATTTAAACTGATGTTAGAACGTAAATAATTAAAAACTATAGAACGCAGTAAATAGAGAAGGAGGATATCTGTATCCTCCTTCTCTCAGAATGTTGAACTAACTCCAAGTTACCAATTTGGAGTTAGTTCTATTTTTTGCCTAAACATTTTAATCAGAGGAATAAAATTAGAAATATGTAGTAATATAGATCCTTTTCTTGGGGTTGATATACATAAAAGGATC
>JAOAAU010000067.1 GCA_026418695.1 Clostridia bacterium | reverse complement strand
CTGCAGCGTCAGATGTGTATAAGAGTCAGGCTAGGTGCTCTATCGGTTGATGCGTCGGGCCATCCTCCCCAACGCCGATACTGTCGTGGGTAAGGATATAGATTACCGGCAATTTCATCAATGCGGACAATCTCATCGAAGGCTTCATGTAATCACTGAAAACAAAGAAGGTGGATACATACGGGATGAGTCCGCCGTGTACGGCAATACCATTGGCAATGGCCGCCATCGCATGTTCACGGACACCGAAATGGAGATTGGCGCCGCTGTGATCCTCTGCTGAAAAGTCTCCCATGTCCTTCATATAGGTTTTTGTTGATGGGGCTAAATCCGCTGCTCCTCCGACCAGATTGGATACAAGGGTTGTCAAACGGTTTAGAACATCTCCCGAAGACGCTCTTGTAGCTGTCGGTTTCATGTCATAATTCCAATAACTTTCGTTACTGCTCAGGTTTGTGACAAGACCATCATGATGCCACTTTTCCCATTCTGCCGCAAGATCGGCATATTCTCTGCTGTAGCCTTCAAATATCTTCTTCCATGCATTTTCTTTTTCCATGCCTTGCAGCCGGATACTTTCCATATGTCCCCTTACTTCCGCGGGAACATGGAACTCCTCCTCATACGCCCATCCCAAATTGCTCTTGGTAGCCTTAATATTTTCTTCCCCCAAAGGTTCTCCGTGGCAGGACGCTTTCCCCTGCTTTCCAGGACAACCGTAGCCGATCTGGGTTTTCACCACGATGAGGGAAGGCTTGTTTTCCTCCTGCTTTGCTTCTGCAAGAGCTCTATCTATTGCCTCTACATCTGTCCCGTCTTCTACTTGAAGTACCTGCCATCCGTAAGCTTCAAACCTCTTTGCAACATCTTCCCTGAAAGCAATATCCGTATTCCCTTCAATCGTGATATTGTTGGAATCGTACAGTAAAACAAGCTTTCCCAGTCCCAGGGTTCCTGCCAATGAAGCCGCTTCTGCCGATACGCCTTCCATCATGCAGCCGTCTCCAGCTAGAACGTACGTGTAATGATCCACGAGCTTATATCCCGGTTTGTTGAATTTCTTTGAAAGATAGCTTTCTGCCATGGCCATCCCTACACCATTGGCAATCCCCTGTCCCAGAGGTCCGGTTGTGATCTCAACACCGGAAGTATGTCCAAATTCCGGGTGCCCGGGAGTTTTACTGCCGTATTGCCTGAAATTTTTCAAATCCTCAATGCTCAGATCATATCCAAACAAGTGAAGCAGCGAGTAAATCAACATCGATCCATGACCTGCTGAAAGTATGAACCGGTCCCTGTCTTGCCACTTTGGATTGGCTGCATTATGCTTTAAGTGTCTGGCCCATAAAGTGTAGGCCATCGGCGCTGCCCCCATAGGAAGCCCGGGATGCCCCGAGTTGGATTTTTGTATGGCTTCTGCCGATAAAAGCCGGATGGTATTAATGCTTAGTTCAACTGCTTTGCTCATTTTGTCTCCCTTTCCCATGCCTCATCCCTCTTTTTTACTATAGCCAGGCAAACCTGAAGTTGTAAATTTCCAGTTCTTGAGTAGTATCCTATTTATAACCCCACGAGAGATAAAGCAACAATTATATATTAAATGTCTATTTGCATTCTATTTTGAATACGATATAGCTTTTCATCGTAATTCAATAATAATAACCTTTTATCGTCAAATCCCAATTGTCCATGCAAAATCATTTTCATGACTTACATAGCCGGTTTTAGGATCCTGATCCGAACTTTAAAGAATCGCAGCAAGGTCTGCGTAATCCTTTTTCAGTGAATTGTATAGTCTTCCGTATATGCTGTAGAACTGTTGATACTTTGCATGTAAAGCCTGATCAGGATTCTGCCTGGTCTTAACCTTGATGACCTCTTCACAGGCCTGTACTACACTGTCGTAAATTCCAACTCCGACTCCGGCAAGAATAGCTACACCCAAAGCCCCACCTTCACTGGAGTTGATGGTAGTAATTTCAGTCCCAAAGGCATCTGCTTGCATCTGTCTCCAGATTTTGCTCTTTCCACCGCCGCCGGAAGCCCTTACTTCAGAAACATCCACACCCATTTCCTTGATGATTTCCAGGCAGTCCTTCAGGCTGTAAACAACACCTTCCATGACAGCCCGGATAAAATGCTGCTTTTCATGCATGGCTGACAAGCCAAAGAAAACTCCTTTTGCATTAGGGTCCAGATGCGGCGTTCTTTCTCCCATCAAATACGGAAGATAAATCAAACCGTTACATCCCGCTGAAATCCTTTCTGCCTCCTGATCCATCAGAATGTAAGGGTCAATTCCCATCAATTCCGCTGTCCGCTTCTCTTCAATGCAGAAATTGTCCCTGAACCACTTCAAAGACAATCCGGCTCCCTGGGTTACACCCATTACATGCCAGGTATTCGGCACTGCATGACAGAAGGTATGCACTCTTCCTTTGGGGTCGATACTGATATTTTCTGAAAATGCAAAAACAACACCTGAGGTACCGATCGTAGAAGAAATAACCCCCGGCTTAACAATACCGTTTCCAACTGCGCCGGCAGCCTGGTCTCCGGCACCGCCTACTACGGGAGTACCTTCCTGAAGCCCTGTTAGTTCTGCCGCACTGCGATGGACTTTCCCGCTCACTTCCTGAGACTCATACACTTCTCCCAGCATGCTTCTGTCGATTCCTAATTTGTCAAGAACTTCCCTGCTCCACTGTCTTTTTGGAATATCCATGAATTGCATTCCGCTGGCATCCGATACTTCCGTAGCGAATTCACCGGTAAGCCTGAAGCGGATATAATCTTTGGGCAGAAGTATCTTTTTGACATTGGCGAATACCTCCGGCTCATTGTTTTTCACCCAAAGGACTTTAGATGCTGTAAAACCGGTCAATGCAGGATTTGCCGTGATCTCTATCAGTCTTTCTCTACCTATAGCGGCCGTGATTTGGTCACACTCTGCTGCACTTCTCTGGTCGCACCAAATGATTGCTTTTCTTAATACGTTATTGTCCTTATCCAACAAAACAGCCCCATGCATCTGTCCGGACAGCCCGATTCCTTTTACTTCCTGCGGGTTAACGCCGCTTTTATGAAGCACTTCCCTGATGGTCAGGTAAGTAGCCTTCCACCAGTCTTCCGGGTCCTGTTCCGCCCAGCCCAGGTTGGGCTGATACAATGGGTATTCCTGCAAAGCACTTGCTACCGTATTTCCTTTTTCATCAAACAATACCGTCTTGGTGCCGGATGTTCCTATGTCGATACCAAGTAAAAATGCCATAACCTTTCCTCCTCATAATCAATATTCTCTTAGCTTCTATCTTTATCAATCATTTATTCTATCTTGAACCGATCCGTCAGTGCCTTGAGCTTCATGGAAACATCTTTTAATCCGTTGGCCATCGAGTTCAGCTCATGAATCGCTGCAGCCTGTTCTTCGGCCGATGCACTGATTTCTTCCGTTGAAGCTGCTGTTTCCTGAGATATGGCAGAGATCTCTTCCATAGAAATTAACAGCTGACTCTTTTCGTTGTTGATGTTATCCAATGCTCCGTTAAGTCTGTTCAGTTTATTCCCTACAATATCAATTGAACCTTTGATTCCCTCGAATACACTCATGGTGTCTTTAATATGTTCAGCCTGCTCTTCAAGAATTACGGTGATTGATTTTGCCTTATCCACGGAGTCCCTGGTCCGGGTATTCACATTCTTCAAAATCATACTGATCTTATCCGTTGCCTGTTTGGACGCTTCCGCCAATTGTCTTACTTCATCTGCTACCACCGCAAAGCCTTTTCCGGCTTCTCCCGCCCTGGCTGCTTCAATAGAGGCATTTAGGGACAGCAGATTGGTTTGCTGAGATATCCCTGTGATGGCTTTCAGTACATCCTCAATTTCCTTGGTGTTCTGTGACAGCTCGGATATGGATTCCGATACGTCTCTTATGATTCCAACGCTGGTGTTGGACTTATCCTTGAGAACTGCAGCGGATTTCATTCCATGATCCGCTTTATGCATGGCATCCATGGAAGTGCTGTATACTTCTCCCGAGTAAGACACTAGAGACTCCATTTCTTTCCCAAAAACTTCCGAAGTCTCTACTCCTTTTGCAGCCTGTTCTGCTTGGCTTCCGCTGCCTGTGGCGATTTCCTCAATCGCGCGGTGTACCTCCGCCGCCGAAACGGACAGCTGTCCGCTGCTTCTTTCTACCCGGACCGAAGTTTCATTGGTCTCTTCAACGGCCGCTTTTACGGAAATTACAAGTTCTTTCAAATTACCGATCATCGTATTGAATTTGCCGATCAGTTCGCCAAACTCGTCCTTGGATTTGTGACGTACTACAACCGTTAGATCCCCTTTTTCCATCTGTTCCATAGCAGTATTTAACAATTTTATCGGCTTGATGATAAATGAAGATATGATCACTGAAACTAATATCGACAGCAGCAATCCAATCATGCTGATGATGGTGATAAGGTTTCTGATTTTTTCTGCCGGTATCGTAAGTTCCCTGTTGGGAACAACTGCGATATAATTCCATCCTGTTTTTTCGGATGTCGTATATACTGCAAACATATCTCTTTTATTCTTACTATCCTGATATGTAAAATTCCCCTGCTGCGATCCGGAAGTCAAAATCCGTTTGATTGGTTCAGTTTCCTTGATATTGGCGCCGAGCTGGCTGCTGTCAGGATGAGACAGGATGTTTCCATTCTTGTCGGTAATAAACATATATCCCTCTTTACCGATACTTGTTTTAGACAGTGCTTCCTGAAATGACTTGGGGGATATATTGATCATCAGCACTCCAAAATCCCTGCTGAATCGGATATCACTGATGACCTTCGCTTCTTTATCATTACCAAGTTCGTCAAAGTGGGGTGGAATCCATAGATGGAGCCCTGGGTTTTCAACCGCCTGCTTATACAGGTCTGTTCCTTCCTTCATGTTTATATCAAATGTTTGCAGCTGAGGTTCTCTGACAGAGATGTGTTCCGGATTCAGTATATAAATACTGTCAATCATCGAGTTAGCGAGTGTGATGCTTCTGAGTTTCTTGTTGATATCACTGGCTGCCTTGTACTTTTCCGACTCCTTGCTGTAGACAGATGTTATTTTCCCCCGGATGTCCGCATCATCAAACAGTTGATTGCTGTTGCTTTCTACGGTGGTTACAATAAAATCTACATAGTTTTGATTCTGCTTCAGTATTTGCTTCGCAGAAGATATGAACTGACTTTTCACTTCTTTTTTTGTATTGTCTGATGTTATAATTCCTACGAATACCAGAGTGATCGCAATGATTGCTGAAAATGAGATGGAGAGTTTCCAAAGAATACTATTCTTAAATTTTAGCTTGGGAATGAAAAACAGTCTTTTTTTATTGGTTACCGAGCTCAATTTTAGATTGGCTTTATTCACAATTTACCCCCTTCATTCCTGTCGGAATTATCAACACAAGTCCACCAATTCACCTTTTCTGCCATTCCGGATTTGGGTAATAAACAGTCGTTAAAAAAGTCGGCTTCGCCAATTTAATTTCAGAGTAATACCTTGAAGAAAATTATAGGTAGACTTTTTTGAAATGCATTTAACGGAAAGTAAAAAATCAAGGTAGAATTATACTTTCCTATGCATTATAAAAAAACGCCCGCTAAGGCTGACTTTATATTTCAAGACAAGACCTACAGATAAGGAGTTTTATCTGTAGGTCTTATCCTTTATAAGGTTTTAATCCTCTATATCTTAATCACAGCTTTAACAACATCGGCTTTATTCTCTATTACAAAGTCGAAAGCTTTCTTACTGTCTTCAAAGTCGAACTCGTGTGTAACGATTCCTTTAACATCGATTTTACCGTCTGCAATGGCTCCGATCGCCGCAGGATACAGGTTGCGGTAACGGAAAACAGACTTGATCTCAGCTTCCTTCGTCATGATCTGCATAAAGTCAAACTCGATAATATCTTTAGGCGCGAGACCTACCAGTACAATGGTCCCGCCTCTCTTTACAAGGTATGGAGCCTGCTTGATGGTGTACTCGCTTCCCGCGGTTTCAATGACTTTGTCAACACCTTTTCCGCCTGTTAATTCTGCAATTTTCTGAATTGTGTTCTCATTTTTAGCATTGATGACGGTAGTCGCTCCCAGTTTTTTAGCAACTTCCAATCTTTTCTCTATCACGTCTACGACAGTTACATCCGTTGCCCCATAAGCTTTACATGCCAGCAGTGTAACAAGTCCGATACAGCCTGCACCAAGGATGACCACCTTATCTCCCAGCTTGACACCTCCCTGGGCAGCAGCATGCAATCCGACAGCCAAAGGTTCTACAAGAGCCCCTTCTTTTGTAGACACATTGTCCGGCAACTTGAAAGCCATATTTTCAGGGAACGCGATATAATTCATCAAAGATCCGTGATAGGGTGGAGTAGCCAGGAACTCTACGTCCGGACAAAGATTATATTTTCCTGCCTTACAAAATTCGCACTGTCCGCAAGTGATTCCCGGTTCCAATGCTACTCTGTCTCCAATCTTTAAGCTTTCCACCTTTGAACCTACTGCTACGATTGTTCCTGCGCATTCATGGCCTAGAATAAAATCACCATTGACTACGAAATCACCGATTTTTCCATGTTCCAGGTAGTGCACATCAGAACCGCAAATCCCTACATATTCAAGCTTTACAAGTACTTCTTTTTCCTTTGGCACGGGAACTTCGATTTCCCTGATTTCCATTTTATTAAGACCGGTCATATACGCTGCTCTGTTTTTCATTTCAAACCCCTCCTGTTAATTATGATTGTATATTCGAACTCTTTATGCTTTATCTGCGACTGACTGAAATCGCGACTGCTATTGCAAGCGGAGATATTTTTCTAATAAAGTGATATAAGCCAGAAAAGATGCGTGATCACAATGTTTCACGCATCTTGACTGCTTATTTGGAAGTACAGTGTGATTAACTTTTAGTGATCCGAGTTGAACGTTTTATTTAATTGCTCCGGATTTCTTCAGGATTTCAATGTACTGATCTACATTTTCCTTGTTAACCAATGGGTTTCCGATATCTGTATCAATTTTCTTCTGTTGACCTGTTAAAAGCTTGTTGCTTGTATCCAACAATTTTTCAGCAAGTTCAAAAGCGTTCTGTAAGCATGTGGAAGTCATTTTTCCTTCTTTGATGAGAAGCATAGCTTCAGCAGTTCCGTCAACACCATAAGCGAGGACATCTTTATACTTCGGATTATTCTTTACAACTTCGAGGGCGCCTGCACACATGTTGTCATTCATAGCGATGATTGCATCGATCTTGTCGTTAGCCTGAACCCAGTCTTCCATGTACTTCATAGCTTCGTCCTTGTTCCAGTTTGCAATCTGTTCGCCAACGATCTTTACATCAGGACGTTTGTCAAAGAATTCTGTCTGCCAGCTCTTGCGTCTTTCATCTGCATGGAAATTACCGGAAGGTCCTTTTAATACAACTACTTTTGCATTTTTCGGAATCTGGTTGATCGCTGCACGTGCATTGACTGCTGCCTGTTCGTACGGCTGAGCGTCTACAGAAGATGCACCTTCAATACCGGAGATACGTGCATTGGTAGTGATTGCGAATATTCCTGCTTTTACAACCTTTTCAACGTATGGTCTCTGAGCTTCACCGTTATTAGGCTGTACGATGACTAAATCGTATTTGCTTGTAATCGCATTTTCAATCATGGAGTTTTCTTTTTCATCGCTTGCCTGTCCGTCGAAAACATCAAGTTTAATGTTCGGGTACTTCTTTGCTTCATCTTTTACTGCGTTTGCAAGCCAAGCAGCAAATGAGTCGGATTGAGCGCGAGCAACATAAGCAACTTTGAATGTTTTCTGAGCTGGTGCGGGTTCTGCAGCTTTCTCTGCCGTAGCCGCTTTTTCAGCTGGTGCCGGTGCCGCTTGTTCAGCCGGTTTTGATGCTCCACAGCCAGCCAGTACGGAGCCAAACAACATCAAGGATACTGCGATTGACAGGAACTTTTTCATTTCTTTGTAACCCCTCTCGTTTTTTTGTTTTTTTATGATCAAGCAGGGTTCTACCTGCTCAAATCCTTAATTTGAAATACTGGAACAGTTATGCTCCTACACTTTTATCTCCCTGAACCCGTTCTTCGATATTACCGAGTTTTCTTGTATCTCTTTTTGTTTTTGCGTAAATGTCATACATTACGGCCAATGCGATGATCGCACCCTTGATGATCTGCTGCATGTAAGCTCCGATACCGATCAGGTTCATGATATTGCTCAGCAGCCCCATGATGAAAGCACCTACAAGGGTTCCCATCGCGGTTCCGACACCTCCGGAAAAGCTTGTTCCGCCGATAATTGCAGAAGTCATCGCATCGAATTCGAAACCGATACCGGCGTTCGGCAAACCGGCATTTACACGGGACATGAACAGTACGCCTGCAACTCCTACAAAAACACCGTTAATCAAGAATGCCGTCATCTTCGTTCTGTCTACATTAATTCCTGAAGCTCTTGCAGCTTCCTGATTTCCACCCACTGCGTACAGATAACGTCCGAACCGTGTGTGATTGAGCAGGTACCAGGTTATTGCCGCGATACCGATCATGAAAACTACCGGTGTAGGGAGAAAGAAGATATTGCTTTGCCCCCAGACAATGTAATCGCCGATCTGGTAAATGTTCTGACCCTTTGTGTAAAGTAGCGCAACACCTCTTGCAATGGTCATCATGGATAACGTTGCGATGAATGGCGGTGTCTTGAACTTCGTAGCAACAACACCATTCAGGAAATTACATGCAACACCAACCAGGATTCCCACCAGCAGTGATACAGCCAGCGAGCCTGTAGCCTTGTATGCTGAAACCGAAAGTACACCGGCCAGTGCCAGCACTGAGCCTGCGGATAAGTCGATCAAACCTGCGATGATCAGCAGTGTTTCTCCAAACGCTATAATGGTAGTAATGGAGATCTGCCTTGAAATATTGGCAAAATTCTGTCCCGAGAAGAAAACCGGACTGATGATGGTACTAATGATCACCATCGCCACCAGCACCAGATAGATGCTGTATTTGCTGGTCAACTTGGACCATGTGGACAACAACTTGTTATTATTCATATTTTCAACCCCTCGTTGCTAGTTTCATAATATTTTCTTGAGTAAAATCTTCCTTTAAAAGCTCTCCGGTGATTTTCCCCTTTGCCATGACGTAGATTCTGTCACACATCCCTAAAAGTTCCGGCAGCTCGGAGGAAATCATGATGATGGCTTTCTTGTCCCGGGCCAGCTCTGACATTAATTTGTAGATTTCATACTTGGCGCCGACATCAATTCCTCGGGTCGGTTCATCAACGATCAGGATGTCCGGATCTCTGAGCATCCACTTTGCAAGGACTACCTTTTGTTGGTTTCCTCCGCTCAGGGAGTCCACAGAGGTATCCAGCGTGGGAGTTTTTACCCTCATCCTGTCACAGATGGCCTTAACGGTTCCAAATTCCTTCTTTGCTTTTAAACGGCCATTCTTGATGAATTGATTCAAATTAGGCAAAGATACATTTTCTTTTACGCTGCGGACAGGGATGATACCATATCGTTTTCTGTCTTCCGAAAGCATGACCAATCCGTTTTCTATACTAGCCTGTACACTTGTTGTTTTAACCGCTTTGCCTTTAATTCTTATTTTCCCGGTTGTAAAAGGATCCAGACCGAAAACGGCACGGGCAACCTCTGTACGTCCGGCACCCATAAGTCCTGCAAAGCCGATGATTTCTCCGGCACGAACGTTGAAGCTGACATTTCTGAATACCTGCTCGTGCGTCAAGTCTTCAACCTCAAATATCTTTTCTCCGATGGGCAGTTCTTCTTTTGGATAAACATTGGTGATTTTACGACCTACCATGAGTGAAATCACCGTATCGATATCCAGAGCGCTTGCCGGATGGGTTTCTACAACACTTCCGTCTCTCAGCACAGTGATCTCGTCTGCAATCCGGAAGATTTCTTCCATTTTGTGCGAAATATATATGATGCTTACACCTTTTGCTTTTAGTTCTGCAATCTTGCCAAACAGCACCTCAACCTCTCTGTTTGTAATTGCTGAAGTGGGCTCATCCATGATGATGACATCCGAATCATAGGAAATTGCCTTTAATATCTCGAGCATCTGGATGTCTGAAACCGTTAAATCCTTCAGCTTGGTTTCCGGATTATAAGGAAGCTTCTCCTGCTTCATCAATTCCAAGGTCCGTTTGCGGATTTCCTTCCAGTCTACCGCACCAAACTTGTTTACCGGTTCACGTCCAAGGAACATGCTCTGTTCAATCGTGATCTCCGGAATGTAGTTGAGCTCCTGAAATATCATGGATATGCCATGTTTCCGCGCCTCAATGGGATTATGAATCTTAACTTCATTTCCTCCCATGAAGATCTGGCCTTTATCCGGTTGATAAATCCCGTTGATGATTTTCATTAGGGTTGATTTGCCTGCACCGTTTTCGCCGCAAAGCACATGGACGGTACCTTTTTTGACTGAAAAATTGACATTACTGAGCGCCTTTACACCCGGAAATGACTTCTCAACGTTTCTCAGTTCAAGCCTTGGGGCATTCTCCACAATCCTCAATCTCCTTTATCTGAATTAATTTGCTGTCGACACAAACCTGATGTGTTGCTTACAAGTCCATGATACTGGATTTCGACCGTCATGATAATGGACTGGATTTCGTTCGATGTGTACATTATTGCGGAGTTTTTCAGAGGATCAGTCCCTGGGATAATAAGGGAACATTTTTTTGGACTAAATTATGATTTTTTGTACATTATTATGATACGGTAAAGAAGTTCTTGTCCAATAAGGTAAAACGGGGACGGTTCTGCTGACACAAAAGTGTGTCAGCAGAACCGTCCCCATCGTTAATTTACACAAAAAAAGATGCGATCACTTGATCGCATCTCAGAATGTTGAACTAACTCCAAGTTACCAATTTGGAGTTAGTTCTATTTTTTGCCTAAACATTTTAATCAGAGGAATAAAATTAGAAATATGTAGTAATATAGATCCTTTTCTTGGGGTTGATATACATAAAAGGATC
>JAOAAU010000061.1 GCA_026418695.1 Clostridia bacterium | reverse complement strand
CAAAACTTCTGATTTCCCAAGGTCTAGTAAAAGCTGCTGACATTTCTGTAGCTTTAAACTAAGGCTCGTTTTTTTTGGTCTTTAAAGGCCTTAGTTCAGTGCGCCCTTTTTTACTTCAACTTCCGGTATTTTTCACGCTAATACTCCTTTTGCTTTAATTGATTTTGGGACACATCAAGCAAATAAGATACCGTTCCATCATTTAACGCACCCCAGAATAAAAGCTTGATTAACTATATTATGTACAATTTTGCATAAAAATAAATCCCGGCATTCACCGGGATTTAATGTCTTTTATTATGCACCTGTTACTATGCTAACCTGTTTCTTGTCTTTACCTAATCTTGAAAACTTAACATTTCCATCAACCAGGGCAAACAGTGTATCATCGTTGCCTTTTCCAACATTTTCACCGGGATGGATTTTTGTTCCTCTTTGTCTTACAAGGATGTTTCCAGCCAATACAAACTGGCCGTCTCCTCTTTTCACTCCAAGTCTTTTGGATTCGCTGTCACGACCGTTCCTGGAGCTACCAACCCCTTTTTTGTGGGCGAACAACTGTAAATTAACTTTAATCATTGGATTACACCTCCTCATCCAAAATCGAAATAAATCTTCTATATTCAGGTGTATATTGAATCTGCTTAAACCCTACAGCAACAGTCTCCATGATAATTTTTACGGTTATCTTTATGTCCTCGGGGATATCTAAAGGCAATACACACTTCATATATCCATCTCGTTCAACATAGCAGTCTCGTATTCCTGCAATCTCCTCCAGTGCATTCACACCGGTATAGGCAATTGCTGAAACAGATGCACACACAATGTCATGCCCTTTTCTTCCTGCATCGGCATGTCCTTCCACCGTATATTCCCGGATCAACCGTTCACTGTCCCGAATAATATGAACATGAACCATTATGCATTAATCTTTTCAATTTGTACTTTTGTGTACGGTTGTCTATGGCCTTGTTTTTTCCTATAACCCTTTTTAGGCTTATATTTGAAAACAATAATTTTCTTAGCTTTACCTTGGCCTAAAACCTTCGCGCTTACACTTGCTCCGGAAACCAAAGGACTTCCAACACTAACAGCATTTTCTTTGGAAACTGCAAGAACCTTATCAAAAGTAACAGCGTCACCTTCAATTACAGGAAGTTTTTCGATGAAAACTACATCACCCTCCTGCACTCTGTACTGTTTGCCACCTGTTTCAATTATAGCGTACATAACGCACCTCCTCATCCCAGTCTCGCCAGTAAAGGCAGCAATTTCAAAAATTGCATTTATCAGCCTTTGACCATGCGGCTACCGCAATATTCTAACACACTAGTGAATCAATGTCAATCTCTTTAATTTTAATTTCTTCGTGTTTTACCGCATCGGATGGTTTTACCACAATCCTTTTATTATAGGCCTTTTCCATCCTTGAAAGAGTCTCTCCTTCTTTACCTGTCAATATGGCTGCCACTGAAGGATGTACCTCAACCTGAATGGCATTGGCGATAGTCTGGGCGAAATACTTGCTGATTTCCTTTTCCACATTTCTCGCAATGGATTCAGGCGATAAAATCTTACCGGTACCGTCACAATAAGGACAGTCTACATTTAATACCGAAGATAATACCTGTCTTACCTTCTTCCGGGTCATTTCAATCAGTCCTAACCCGGTCATTCCCACAACCGTAGTTTTTGTACGGTCCTTTCGAAGGGCTTGCTTTAATGCATCAATCACCATATGCTGGTGTTCCTGTTCATGCATATCAATAAAATCAATAATGATAATTCCGCCTATATCCCTAAGCCTTAATTGTTTCGCAATTTCCCGGGCAGCTTCGATATTGGTTCTCAGCACCGTATCCTCCAGGTTGCTGCTCCCAACGTACTTGCCCGTGTTCACATCAATAACCGTCAGTGCCTCAGTCTGGTCAAGCACCAAATAACCTCCGCATTTTAGCCAAACCTTTCTGGATAGCGCCTTGGATATCTTGGATTCAATCTGATAGTATTCATAGAGATCGTAATTTTTGCTGAAATATTCAACCCTGAGCTTCAGTGCAGGAGATATCATTTCAACCAGTTCAAGGACTTTATTGTATTCCTGCCGGTTATTGATGATAAACTTATCTACATTCCAAGTAAACAAATCTCTCACTGCCCTGTAAATGAGGCTTAGATCCTTGTGGATACATCTTGGCACCGGCCCGCTGGTTTCTCTCTGCTTTATTTTTTCCCAAAGCTTGATAAGGAAGTTTAGGTCATGGGCAAAATCATCTGCACTTTTTCCCTCAGATGCAGTTCTTACAATGAGCCCCATCCCTTTGGGTTTGATTTTTTCAGCAATTTTTTTCAGCTTTCCACGCTCTGAATCGTTTTCGATCCTTCTTGATACACCTACATAATCCGCATTGGGCAGTAATACAAGATGTCTGCCCGGCAGTGTTATGTGCGTGGTAACTCTAGGCCCTTTTGTCCCGATGGGTTCTTTTGTAACCTGAACCGTGATTTCCTGGCCCGGTCTTAATATTTCATCAATGTTATATCCTCTTAAATCCTGATAAACTTCATCCTCCTCTTCAGAAAACTCCCTTTGAGATATTGCATCCCCGACATATAAAAAAGCATTCTTTTCATACCCTATATCAATAAATGCTGCCTGCATTCCCGGCAGAACACTGCTAACTTTTCCCCTGTAAATATTTCCAACAAGTCTTTCCTGGTGAGGTCTTTCTATGTATATTTCAACCAATTCCTTGTCTTCGAGTAACGCAACCCTAGTCTCTTCCAACCCGATGTCGACGATTATTTCATTAACCATGTATACACCTCCTCACTCCCCTAATAAAACAACAGGATCAAGAGGGTTGTAAACCTTTCCCCCCTTGCCTACCAACAACTCCGTCCGATGAATTTTTAGCGTATTTATATCAAAATTCAATCCTTCTTTTATTGCCTCCATTAATAATTCCGGTTTTAAATTTGCATTGCTTCCGGCGCTTAAAACAGCCCTAATACAGTAAATACCGTTATCTTCGTTAAGATGTATCCGATCCAAATCAATGAATTTGCTGTTTAGCTTCTCATCAATTTCATTTTTAGACAACTTTAAAACGTGAAGTTTATGAATCATTGGACGAATGTCCAGATCCTTTACACCCTTTTTGCCTTTTTTCTGAACCACGATTGTGGTTTTTGACAAAAGTTCCTTTAATCTTTCTTGTATTATATCATAACTACAACCTAAATAAACAAAAATATCATAGGAAGCGATAGCAATTGATGCCATAATATTTCCTTTTGCTTTTCTTTCTCTGACCTCCAATATTTTTAAGCCCTGTGGAAGGTTTGCATTTAGCCTTGATTTAAAATTTTCCGGATCCACTTCCGCATGAAACTCAAAATCCGCATACTCCGATTCACTGGTTACCCCCACAGACAGCGGCAACCCAAAAACCATTTGAGGGTGAGGATTGAATCCGCCTGAATAAGCAATAGGAATACGCGCCCGTCTTAACGCTCTTTCAAATACGAGCATCAAATCAAGATGGGAAATATACTTTACTTCTTCTTCTCTGGTAAATTTCGACCTTAAATGACTACCCAAAACAATTCCCTCCATAGTCCCTTTCATGCAAGGCTGTATAAAATTCGTTTTCACCTGATTGTCAGCTTTAAAAAAATTTGTTGAATTAAAAAGCACTAGCTACCCTGTACAAATCGTACTTCCGAAAGATGCTGCCCCACAGCCTGAACAATCCACCCTGCAATTTGAAGTAAGTTCTCCCCGATAAGCTTTTTCACATTCTCTTTGCAAAAACTTCTTTGAAACACCTACATCAATGTGATCCCAAGGCAATACCTCGTTAAAATCCCGCTTCCTGTTTGCGTAGAAGTGAGGGTCCAAGCCACATTCACCGAATGCTTCCATCCATAAATCAAATTTAAAATGCTCACCCCAGCTGTCAAATTTGCAGCCTTTTTCCCATGCCTTAATCAGCAAATTTCCAAGCCTTCTATCCCCTCTTGAAAATACAGCCTCAAGTAAGCTTAATTGAGATTCGTGCCAGTTATACGTAATCTTCTTATTTTTTATCATGCCCTTTAAGTGCCTTTGTTTCTCCCTCAGAGTCTCCATGGTATCCTGTGCTTCCCATTGGAATGGAGTAAAGGGCTTGGGCACAAAAGAAGATGTGCTGATTGTGACACTTAATCCTTTTCCCCGCTTCTCCTTTGGAACACGCATATAGGCATCCACCACTTTATTTCCCAGGTCGGCGATCCCCTCAATATCGTCAAAGCTTTCAGTAGGCAGACCCATCATAAAATAAAGCTTTACACCGGTCCATCCGCCGTTAAAAGCAATAGAAACCGAGTTTATCAAATCTTCCTCTGTAACTCCTTTATTAATAACATCCCGGAGCCTTTGAGTTCCTGCTTCAGGAGCAAATGTCAAACCACTTTTCCTAACTTTTTGGGCTTTTTCCATTAAATCGAGAGAAAAGGAATCTATCCGCAAGGAAGGAAGTGACAAATTGACCTTAAGCGGTTCCATTTCCTTTATAAGGTTTTCGGTCAAATCGCCAAGCCCCTCATAATCGCTAGTGCTCAAGGAAGTTAATGAAATTTCCTCATACCCCGTATTTTCTTGAAGTTTCCTGGCAAGATCCAAAAGCTTTTCAGGGGTTCTCTCCCTTACAGGCCTATAAATAAAACCTGCCTGACAAAACCGGCAGCCCCGGGTGCATCCCCTAAAGAGTTCCAGCATAATTCTGTCATGCACAATATCCGTATAAGGAACTATAATTTTATCCGGGAAAAATACATCCTCCAGGTTTTTGATAATTCTCTTCTTAATCCTTTCCGGATAATGCGATTTATTGGGTAGGACACTTTTTATAGTACCGTCAGATTCATATTGGACCTGGTAGGCTCCAGGAACATATACCCCTTCGATTTTTGAAATCCGGTCCAAAAAATCCTCTCTTGCGGCCCCTTCATTTTTCCAGGCCTTAAATACATCTAAAACTTCATTGAGAATTTCTTCCCCTTCACCCATAAGAAAAAAATCCATAATTTCGGCCAAAGGCTCAGGGTTGTATGCACAAGGACCTCCGGCACATACAAAAAGATCATCCTCGGTACGCATGGATGACTTTAAAGGCACACCTGCAAGGTCTAGCATATTTATAATATTCGTATAGCTCATCTCATATTGTAAGGTAAATCCAAAAAAATCAAAACTTTTGATTGGGTCTTTTGATTCAAGGGCAAATAGGGGAATTTGATTTTTCCGCATTTGCTCCTCCATATCTACCCACGGTGCAAAAACCCGTTCACACCATGTATCCTCCCGCTGGTTTAATAAATGGTAAAGTATTTTCGACCCAAGATGGGACATTCCGATTTCATATACATCCGGAAAACCAAAAGCAAACCGTATATTTATTTTATCAAGGCTTTTGGTAACACTATTCCACTCATTCCCAGTATACCTAGAGGGTTTCTCAACATTTCTCAAAATATTATCACTAATTTTTAATGTCATCTTCATAATCACCTAATACATATAATACCCAATTGAAAAGTTTTTAGCAATAAAAACTTAATTGTTGTAATTGGGAGAATAGAGCGCAGCAAGCCTTATGGCCTCCTCCATGCTTACAGAGCTTGCAATTCCTTTGCCTGCAATATCAAATGCCGTCCCATGATCCACCGATGTTCTTAAAAACGGAAGCCCGATGGTCAGGGAAATGGTTCTCTCAAAATCAACCATTTTTGTTGCAATGTGTCCTTGATCATGATAAAGAGACAACACTGCATCATACTTCCCTTTCAAAGCTTGGTAAAAGACCGAATCCGCCGAAACCGGACCTGCAACATCAACCCCACAGATCCTCAATTCTTCTACAGCCGGCTCAATTTCCCGTACTTCCTCATCTCCGAAGAGTCCATGTTCGCCGCTGTGGGGATTGAGCCCGGCAATCGCTATTTTTTGCCTTTTTAGTCCCAGTTTTTTTAATGCGGCCTCACAGCGCAGCACATAATCAATGAGCCTTTCCTTTTTAACCAATTTGCAAGCTTCACTAAGAGAAACATGCCTGGATAGAAAAAAGACCCTTAGCCCAAAGACCTCAAACATGGTAAGGGGATCGCTGATTCCCGTCATTTCCCCAAGCATTTCCGTATGTCCGATAAAATTGATGCTGGCAGCCTTGATTGCTTCCTTATTTATAGGGGTTGTTGCCAATGCGTGTATTTGGCCCTCTTTTATCAACCCGACCGTCTTTACAATATATTCATATGCTGCTTTTCCGGCTTGCGCCTGAACCCGGCCCATTTCCAGCAAGCCCGTGTCTATATTGTTTAAAGAGATCATATCAACTGTTCCCCATGCATATTTACCTTGTGACGGCTTTTCCAAAACATGAAATTTGAGCCCTGTGGAAACATTCTTTTCTGTATCCCTCAACACATGGATATCTCCGATAACCAAAGGTTTACACAAGCCATAGATATCCTGCCTCTTCAGCGCCTTTAGAACAATTTCCGGCCCGATCCCGGCCGGATCCCCCATGGGAATGCCAATTACAGGTCTTTCCATCTTTTTATACCACCTTTAATTTTTTATATTTTAATTTTGCGCTATGCGATATATAGTAAACAGATTTCTACTAATTTGTTATATTATTATGGCATAAAATCCTTTAGAAGGATATCATAATATTTCAATTAACCTCTTGTACTTTTAAGAAATATATTTTATAATATTAATTGCTTTCATAAACGGGGTGTGGCTCAGCTTGGTAGAGCGTCTGGTTCGGGACCAGAAGGCCGGAGGTTCGAATCCTCTCACTCCGACCATATTTGAAAGACTTGCATTACAAGTGCAAGTTTTTTTTATTGCCCTAAAATACTTAATTTCCATTCAATTCCACCCGGAGAGCCGTACCGGCACGGATGTCGGCTCAGCCGTCAAATAAATCAATGTAAGCGGGACACACCTCTTGTTATCTAGGGTCATCCTTTCTGAGGTATGTCCCGGTCGAAAATTATTGACGGCGTTAGCGGAGGCAGCCTGTCCGGCGATTGAGGACGAGGCGGAGGGAGGGGAACATGGGACGATACCTGATCCCCCTTCAGAATTTTCTTGCTTTTTAAAAGCAAAAGTCTCATGCAGAAACAAAAAAGCACTAGTAATCTAACTAGCACTTAAATAGAATTTTATTTGCATAGAAAGCTATTGAGTTCCCGAAGTAAGTTATTCATAACACAGAACTTATGAATATTAGGCAACCAGCGGAGCTCGATTAGCCCCGCCTTCTATGCTCCACATACTCTACAATGGTCCCATCCGCATGCTTCACCGTCATATTCACCCCTGTGGGTACATCCCTTAAATCCCTGATGATCTCTCCCCCATTTTCCAAAAGAAAATCTTTATATGCTTGAATATCATCTACCAGAAAAGTCGCTTGTGTACTTCTGAAAGGCTTCAATACTTCCTCCGAACCGCTAATAATCAATGCGTTCCCCACTCGAGCCAATTCCAAGCTGGCCTCAGAATATTGAAATCTTGATATACACTGCTCATTAAACAGCTTTTCATAAAACTCAATCGCTTGGTCCAAATCACTCACATAAATGCGATTTAAAGTCATGATCACTTTCATTATTTTTCCTCCTAACAAATAATTGCTTCATGAATGTCTTGCAAAAAATTCGCTGATTGATTTTCTAGGTAGAATTCTATATGATGAATGTACAAAAGTTAAGTATGCACTTTTTTGTTATATACTAACATCAAAGTAAGTGAGGGTGATCCTGTGAAAGGCAATACATCCAAAACCTCAAAATGCCCGGTCAAATATACCTTATCCATCATGGGAGGCAAATGGAAATGGGCAATTTTATGGTATATCTATAAGGATGACGTGATCCGGTACAGCAAGTTAAAGAATCAATTAAAGTCTATTGCAGATAAGACTTTAAGCCAGCAGCTGAAGGAGCTCGAGGAAAATCAAATCATCCATAGAGAGCAGTATAATCAGATTCCACCAAGAGTAGAATATTCCCTGACTGAAAATGGAAAAACGCTGATCCCGATCATTGAGCTCATGGCTAAATGGGGAAAAAACTACATCGACTGATTGTTATTTGTGAAATAAGAAATAACCTCCTTACATTTTTGTAACCGATTTACCCGAAGTGAATAGTATATCGTATAAACAAATTTTGGAGGTATACATATGGGCTTATTTGGAGGAAATGGCGGCGGATTCCTGGGTGAAAACTCCGAAATCCTATTCTTTATCATTATCTTCTTAATCCTGTTCTTCAATAATGGATTTGGCTACGGACGCGTAGAAGACTAATCAGGTTAATCCGGGAACATTTAGATTCCGAAAAATCACAGTAAAAAGGCTTACATGTATTGTGTAAGTCTTTTTTACTGTCAAAAGTTCCCCTTAATCCACTCTCATGGTATAATATGGCATATGTAAATTACTTAATAATCAATGGCACATTGGAGGCGCGGATGTTTAGCTTTGGTAGAAACGTACGATGGTTTAATTGGTGAAGGGAATATAGATTTTAAATATATATTTGAGGATATTTTAAAGGACTTTAATGAAAGAATCATCTTTGAAATACCCGAAAGTGACGAAAAGATTCATAAATCCAAGGCCATCCTTCTGTCCATTTTAATGAAACAGGAAGTAAAAGAATAAGCGCATATGAAACTGGTAGAAAACGATGATAATCCTGTCCCGATAAACGAATACAAAGGAGGTATATAAGATGGAGAAAATTGAACTGTCAAAAGAACAGAAGAAAAAAGCTATTCAAGATATCCAGGAATACTTTGCGCGGGAGCGAGATGAAGACTTGGGTGACTTGGCAGCAGAAATCATCCTGGATTTTATCACTGAAAAGATCGGCAGCTATTACTATAACCAGGCTATCGCCGATGTCCAAAAATACATGAATGAAAAGGTAGAAGATTTATACTCATTAATGGTCTAGTAAAGGAGGCAGTCTGATGGGAATCAGAAAAGCTCGATTGGATGACTGGCAGGAAATCAAGGCGCTGCTGGACCAGTTGGATTATCCCAATACCGATACTTTCATTAAGGAAAAAATAGAAAAGTTATTAGATCATCCTGATGAAGAACTGCTGGTTTATGTTGATAAGAATAAGGCAGTTGCATTTATCTCCTTGCATTTCATTCCTCAAATAGCGTTAAAAGGCGACTTTGCAAGAATCAGCTATTTTGCAGTAGATGTATCTGTCCGCAGCCACGGCATTGGCCGTGAAATTGAAGAATATTGTGTTGAACTGGCAAAAGCCAGAGGATGCGATCGAATTGAAGTACATTGCCATTCAAGGAGAACGGCGGCTCATCGGTTTTATATACGTCAGGGCTTTACCGAGTCGCCGAAATATTTTATGAAGAGGCTCGATTAGCCTCCCTATTTTTTCAGGTGTCCAAAATCCAATTGATCAAAAATTTTCTTGAAAATCTCAGCGGTATAGCGCGCATCAATATCCGCTCTATGCAGTTCCTCCTCTACCGGAATCTCCAGCATGGCCAGGGCGTTTTTCAAGCTGAAGACCTGCCCTTTCGGAAGGTCATAAATCCTGGAAAACTGCTTTTGAATATCGATACTCTCCTTCAGCCATCTTGAGCCGACTTTGTTGAACTTGCAATTGGTCTTCAGATGGTGGATATCATCGTGCCCCCAGCTGCATAAAAGGCCGTTGGTCCCGATCCACTGCTTGAACCTGTCGATTACTACCTTGAACTCCTCAGCTTCATCTATGTCCTGTTGGAGAATATGGGTTTTGTTTTTTACTACTTTAAAAATTTTCTTATAAATTTTGGGTTTGGCAAAAGACTGAAATTCACCTGCAAAATTCAAATTTTCATCCAGTTTTACAGCCCCGATCTCGATCACTTCATTGGGATGTCTGTTTTTAAAAGGCTTACTGTTCAATTCCAGATCAAAAATGATGTAGTTCATTATTGCACCTTGCGTCTGTTCATTTAATTTGTTAGATTGTTTCCGGATGGCTTCCTTGGTTATGCCGGTTTGCTGCCGACACTAGAATATTATCCAACCCGGCGCAGCAAATATACAAGCTTAAAACAATTATCACAGATTCCCCTACTCATGTATACTGTTTTTTCAACATTTGCCTGCTGCGTTTGAAAATCCGTGCATTTTTTTTACAAAGATTGTCTTCTAATAAATATTAATGGTATAGTATAATGAACAAGATATTAGCATATTTGTGATTATTTATGGCTGCCGAGGATATATTTATATAGCAGAGAGCAATGAATTCAACAAATATTTTGAAGCAGTTTGAATGAAAGGGGAAAACCAATGTCCGGTTCAATATTCGGAAAAAACTTTCAAATCTCTACCTGGGGAGAATCCCATGGAAAAGCGCTAGGTGTAGTCATTGACGGCTGTCCGGCTGGTTTGCCGCTGTGCGAAGACGATATTCAAATTGATCTGGATAAACGCAAACCCGGAAAATCACCTTTTTCTACTCCTCGAAAGGAAGACGACAGGGTGGAGATCCTTTCCGGCGTTTTTGAAGGAAAAACAACGGGCACGCCCATTTCCTTGATCGTACATACTACCAATCAACGCTCCTATGATTATTCGGAAATCGCTCAGTCCTACAGACCGGGACATGCCGATTATTCTTATGATCAGAAATACGGCTTCCGCGATTACCGCGGAGGCGGCCGTTCTTCCGGCCGTGAAACTACAGCAAGGGTTGCAGCTGGAGCTGTAGCAAAGAAAGTCCTCAAGGAATTGGGTGTCAATATCCTGACTTATACACTGTCAATTGGCGATATTCAAATTGATAATTCAAAATTTGATGCCAACGAGATCTATAATAATTTTCTTGCCATGCCGGATGCCGAAGCTGCTGAAAAAGCGGCTGCCTTTCTTACAAAAATCAAGGATGAGGAAAACTCAGCAGGCGGTATCGTCGAATGTATTGTGACCGGGCTTCCCAGCGGAGTTGGTGAACCTGTTTTTGAAAAGCTGGATGCTATGCTGGGAAAGGCCATCTTCTCTATTGGCGCCGTCAAAGGTGTTGAATTTGGAAGCGGCTTTAAAGCGTCTGCCATGTCGGGATTTGAACATAATGATTTTTATCAAATGGACGAAAATTATCAGATTACTAAACTCACCAACCATGCAGGAGGAATTGTGGGAGGAATCAGCGATGGTTTTCCTATTGTATTAAGAGCTTCATTCAAGCCGACCCCTTCTATCCATAAGGCACAAAATACTGTGAATAAAAAGGGTGAGGACATTGAAATACAGATTGAAGGCCGGCATGATCCTATTATTGTTCCCAGAGCCGTCATTGTAGTAGAAGCCATGGCAGCCCTTACCCTTGTTGATTACCTGCTTCAACGGATTTTTTCCCGGATGGATCTTATCAAGAAGGCCTTGCTGTAACAGCAGCGACTAGTCTTTCACAGAAAAAAATTATTATAAATCTTCACAAGAATCGTATATCTAAGTTTTTGACTCCCTTCTCTCTTCAAAGGAAGGGAGTTTTAGTATGTTCAGGTTTTTCGAAATAACATTGGAAGGGCTCAGGGCAAACCTTTGAGACTTCTTTTTGTAAGATTTGATGTCTGGAAGAAACTGTGATAAAATATCTTTGTCGGTCAGCAGTTCAATATTTCAGTATTCTAGGAGGAACCCCATTGAAAAAGAATTTTTTCTATCAACAGCCGGAAAACAGTCCTACTCCGGGCAAAAGCCTGGTATCCTTTTTGGTAGGAATTATCTTCTTGTCCATGGGTATCTTTCTGATTTTTCAAAACACCATTGTAACGATGAACTTTTCTATTGCCAGTCTTTTGGGCTTTGATCTCCCGTTTGGATTGGTGATGCTTCCATTGCTCATAGGAATCGGAATGCTCTTTTTCAACGGCCGCTCCGTTTTAGGATGGCTTCTGATCATCGTCGGTATCGTGATTATCCTCTTAGGTATATTGCTCGGGCTGAGAATTTATTTTAAGCCTGTAACCCTTTACCATGCTGTTCTGATGTACGGACTTACTGCTGCCGGTGCAGGTCTTTTCCTGAAAGCACTCCTAGGCAGAAAAGCATAAAAGGAAGTCTAGTTTACTGTCGCTGTCTGCTCATGGAGCATTTTGATCAGTCTGAATACTCCAAAACAGGTACAGACAGCAAGCAGTATAGATGAAATAAATATAATGATTTGGATGCCCGAAAGCCCAACATTTCCTATTATAAACACTTTCCCTTCAAATAAATTCACAAGCTGACCGCCCAGTAAAGTTGCTGCGAGCCCCGATATACCACCTAAGGCAGCGTTGAATCCAAGATACACCGTTCTATTCTCCTGCGGAGAGAACAAAAATGGCAGATTGAACAACGAAATATTGATCCCGGCCCAAGCTGTTCCGTTAAGCAAAAAAATTACCGGAAGCAGGAACAGTGTTTTTTCCGAAGCAAACACCCATAACAGATGTGTAAAGGATAAAATACCGATTGACAGAGTAGCTGAGTGAGCCCAGGTAAAGCGATCCGCATACTTTCCCCATTGCCGTACTACGAATACAATCGTAATGTTGGACAAAAGATTCAAAAGCATGATGTATTTATAATCCAGCTGCAGATATTTCACCTGATATACAGGTAAAAAAGGGTTGCCGATATTTAGTCCAAGATTCCACAAAATGAAAAAAAGAACGACTTTCATGTAGGTTTTATTGGCAAGGGGTTTTGTAAAACAGTCGGACAGTTTTACCCGGTTAACCGAGGTTTCCATCTTAGGTTCTTTGATTCTGAGCAAGATACCAATATTGATCAGCGTCAGCCCCAAAGCAACCAAAAATACAATTAGAAAGCCTGTATATGCAGGAGTATCACTTCCCTGCGGTTTGTGCGCATCCAGCACATAGCCCATCGTGAGAGAAACGGCAGTAATTACCGCAAGTGCATATGAGTCTTTGATTCCAAAAAACCTTCCCCGGATACGCTCCGGTACAACCCCCTGCATCCACATGGAAAAACCCGGCCATACGATGTTCAGGCTGAAATAAGCCGCAACAACACACACCATCAACACCGTGAGCCTTCCGTTCTGGTTGCTGATCACCAAAGGTATAAAAACTACCGAGCTGATCATTAGTTTATATAAGGATACGAAAAATACCATCAGAAACTTTTTATTTGAGCTCCGTTCCAGAAGCAGCGGTGCAAGAATCTGCACCATCCCCGCCATCATGGGGATTACACCCAGAAGCCCGTTGAGCCAGTCACTTGCTCCAAGGGAAACTGCCAGCCCTGCCATGAATGCTCCTGTGGTAAGGTTATAAATGGTCCCGCCCACACAGCTTTCATAAATAAACAGCTGTCGGTCTCTCTGATCCTCATCCTTTACCAAATCATCGTTTCTTCTCAAAAGCTCTTTTATCTTCATTTGTTTGCTCCTGGTGAATATTTAAGTACAAAGGCACTGCTTGTTTGAAAAATATAGTCGTTATATATAGCAAACATTTTCATTATAGCACTTCCGAGAGGGAACTTTTAGTATCGAAATGCACAAAATTAGTGATCAAATTCTAGAGAGATCCTAATCTAGAAATCGCAGAATGCTATCTTTGAAACCAGCTTTACAGTTTTTACAGAATATTGGGTTTTATTTTCTCTGATACTGTCTATATGATTCAGACAGTCTTCCATCGAATATTAATGCATTGCAAGGGTATATTATGAATGTACTTTGTACCTGGTTGAAGTTCTCTCTTTCATGCTGGGTAACTTATTTTTGTTCAAAACATAAAATTATAAAACGAGGTGATCATCCCATGATTACAGCAGAAGTCGCTGTGTATCCTTTAAAAACGAACGACGCTTCAGGTGTCATCAATAGTTCCATCAATGCGTTGAAGAATACGGACATCAACTATGATGTTAACTCAATGAATACCAAGCTGACAGGCTCTAAAGAGGACATCTTCAGAAGCTTGTCCGAAATGTTTTCTACTGCTGAAAAAGCCGGCGGAGAAATCAATATGGTGGTTACAATATCCAATGCAGCAGAATAGGAACATCAAAAGGGCTTCATGATCGAAGCCCTTTTTCAACAAATTCTTCTCACTCTGCATTTCAAGCAGAATCGTTCCCCATTACTTAATGTCTACCCTGCCTCCGGCCGGAACAATCTGGACCCAGGTCTGTCCGGGATTCAACTTGATGGCATTACCGGATTCATCCACATATTTGGTTTGTGAGGGTCTGGATTCCTTAGACCACTTGATTTTCTGCGCTTTACCATCTGTGATCAGCCAACCGTTTCCTGTGCCAAGATTCGCTATCTCCTGGCGCCCCTTATCATCGCCTTTGATGGTATTGCTCCCTACGGTTTGAACTATGATATTCTTTGCTGTCAATTGAGCTTCCGTCACTCTCTCGATCTGTGGCTTTCCTTTCCTTATGCGCTTGTACATTTTTGAAGCGGTATCATACTCAAATCCGCAAGTATAACCCGCTGAGTAGGTAATATCGATCTTTTGAGCCATGCTTCCTGCAGTCAGTTCCATATCGGAATTATTATATTGGAAAACCGGCTTGGAGTCTGAATTCGTCCGGTAGTTGGCTTTCTTTATGTATTCTTTAATCTTCTCTGCTGATGTATAGGAGTCCTGCCAGTTGTACTTGTCCTTCGTCAAATCCCAGAAGATTTCTCCTCCGTTAGCAACTCCATTGATATTATTGATCTTGAATTTTGAAATATCTCTCTGTGCCATCGGACTCCATCCAAAATGGACATAAATCGCATCGTGTTCCATGGCATAGTCAAGAAAGTAATGCCTCGAGCTTCTTACCGAGCCGATCATCGTTGGCTCTGTCCCCCAGAAAACAGGCATTAGCCTGGTCTCTCCACCTTCCACAATAATCTCATAGATCACCTGAGCTTTATCCAGTCCACCCTGCGGCAGGCTTTTCAGGCCTTCATTATCGATCATGACCGCAAAGGGTCGAATCCCTTCCTTAGGGAACAGAAAATCAGATTTTGATTCTTTTGGGGGCTCACTTTTAGGTTCCTGAGGTTTTACAGGCTCTGGTACCACCTTGGTTTCCTTCGGCTCTTCCTTCATTGTTTCCGTTGTCTTTCCGCCCTTGGTGTCCCCTGCACAGGCAGCAGTCAATGCAAGGATCAGTATGAGCAGGAAAATTGCTAGTTTTTTCAGCATAAAATCACTCCATCATTTTTTCGTATTACATTTTCCGTTTTAATTACAGATCTTCCATCAAAAGAGCGGTTTTCAAATAGACTTTGATTCCGCTTGTTACCCGGCTTGCTGATTTGTATCCGGCTGCATTCTAAAATTAAGACTTTGACTGCCTGTCCATAAAGTCCAAAATCGGGAATAAATTACTATTTTAAATTCGATATGTGAATCTCAAAATCCTCTTTTCCCTCTAAACATTTTATGTACTCCTTGAAGGTGAGCTGCTCTTTCTGAAGATGCGTTGGAGATTATAATGATTACAAAGGATGGATTCAATTTAATCTGGACCAAAGCCTCTGAAGAATATATAATATAAATAACATACTCTTGAAAAGTGTATTGTTCCTTTATACGCTGTCAACTTTGAAGTACCAATCATGTTTGCCATGGAGTCATACTTCTGCAAATTTACTTATATTACATTCACCTGCTATATACAAACAGAACGCTATATAGAAAGAAGTTCTGTTTTAAGATCAATTTTAAATTTTTGAATTATTTACGACGGAGACTTTGCAAATGAAAATTAACTTAAGATCCAAGCTTGGCATCAAGCTTGAACTGGAACTAATCAACAGCCTCGGGCAAAAAATCGGCCAATCCTATATCAGCCAGTTAATTGATATGAGTGATGATCAGACGATTAAAATCGCAGCACCCATTCATGAATCCCGGCTGATGTTAATCACGCCCGGAACCAGAATCAGAGCTATATTTCTTGATGAGAAGCATGGCCTGCTAAGTTTCCAGGGGGCCATCACCCATAGGGAGAGAACCGAGAGCATCATATCCCTGCATGTTAAGATTGACGGAGAGTTTGAAAAGATCCAAAGAAGAAACTATTTCAGGCTGGATACTTTGCTAAACGTCACCTATTGCCTTTATAATGGTGAAGCGATAGATGACAAATCAGCTCCGCCTGAGCCTTCTCCTGTGAAAAAGGGTATTACCAGAAATATCAGCGGTAACGGAGCCAGCATTGTTATTGAAGAAGAAGTAGTAAAAGGTTCCAGCATTGACTTGACAATCTGGCTAACAAGGGAAACCTCGATTAAAGTCATTGCCAAAGTGATCCGCTGCACCCTGCTGGAAAACACTCGAGATAAAAAGTATGAACTCGGGCTCTATTTTATGAAGATCTCTCAGAAAGACCAGGATGTACTGGTCAAACATATCTTTGATCAGCAAAGGCTTCTCTTGAAAAATAGTATTGCGGAAAAGTAACAGATAAAGCCAGTACAATGTACTGGCTTTAATAATTCGTTTTGGATGGATCTTGAGGATTATTCCTCTACATCATCATATTCTTCTTCCATTCTGATCCTGAACTCTTCGAATACAGCATCCAGTTCATCGTCATCATCCACTGTGACAAAGGAATCTTCACCGTCATCTCCATGTTCTATTTTAAGAATAATCACTTCATCAATTTCATCATCACTGTCTTCTGTTTCCTGGTCTAGAGGTAAAAGAACAACGTACTCGTTCCCGTTCATTTCAATCGTATCCAGATGTTCGAATTCCACCTCTTCGCCATTTTCATCCAATAATACCACAACATCTTCTCTTTCGTCCGCCATTGTTGATTCCTCCTTTTTCGCTTTAACAGCCATAATGATATTATAGCACAGCAAAAAGCTATTTCCCATTATTTTCTGTTAAAAAACACATTTTCATTGGCTTTTGTTTAACTCTTGGAGCTTATACTATCCAAATAACCTTGTAATATGTATACTGCAGCGATCTGATCCACAATCCCTTTTTTCTTGGAAGTCTTTACTCCGGTAGCATGCATGAGCTTATTGGCAGCAACAGTGGTCAGACGCTCATCCCATTTTATAATTTCTACCGCAACCACTTTGGTCAAAGCGTCGATAAACTCCTGCGTTTTTTCACCTCGAGGGCCCACTGTTCCATTCATATTTTTGGGGAAACCCACTACGATCCGTTCGGACTTATACTCCGCTGCAATCTGACGAATCCTTTCGATGGGTTTATCCCAGCTGCCCTTCCAATGAATCGTTTCCAGCCCTTGTGCTGTCCATCCCAGAGGATCACTCATTGCAATACCAATTCTACTATCCCCGAAATCAATTCCCATTATACGCATACGTTTTCATACAGGTTAAGTGCTAAACAGCGGCTTCTTAAACACTGTTCATTCCCATATCGCTGAACCAACCGATAACCTGCACTTATCTCCTTTCGAATTAACTGTTAATTTTATGTTTGATTCTTTTATAATATAAGGGCGGACAGGGTTGTCGGCCCTATTTATCTCAACTATAATTTATCCACAAGGGCGAACCGATGTCTCGCCCCTACAGTACCTAAATGTACGATTCCTCTCTTATGTTCTTTAATTGTCTCTTATCGATTATCATAGACTATTTTCCGTTCCCCAATACCACAATCTTTTATCCTTTGTCCTTTATCTACTATCTATCGACTATTACCTATTACCTATTACCCGATATCCATCAACATATTTTAATTGCAAACATGGGGCATACGCTTCCGCAGTATCCGCAAAGAACGCATTTGCCCTTATCCACCATTGCTTTTCCTTCAGAAAGTGAGAGGGCGCCCTGGCCGCATCTTTTCAAGCACTTCCCGCAGCCTTCGCACCAATAATCAATATGAAGCCTTCGCTGCTTTTCCTGCAAAGCTTTTCTGATTTCCCTGGGGACTTCTTCCCCATTGAAAATGCTGACATTCATAATGACTTCTTCAACCGACTGCATCCCAACAGCGGTTGAGTGAATATAAGGAATATCTAAAACATACTGCATGCACTCATCATACGAAGATAGAAGATTCCCTCCACCCAACGGTTTCATACTGTAGATGCCTTTTCCCTTTTCATAGGCAGCTTTAACGGCGTGAAGCATTTGGTCAATGGTTCCGTCTCCGATACCAATTCCAGCCTTGTTGATAATAGGATGGATCACGTCTACTTCCGGCATTTCGCTGCAGGCTTCTACCACCTCAATATTATGAGTAGATACTCCGAAAGCTTTGATTATTCCCTTTTCCTTGGCCTCAAGAAAATATTCCTTTGCCTCTCTATGGCCTTCCAAAGTCAGTCTGCTTTCCTGCTCGTGCAGCATAAATACATCAATGATATCGAGATCCATTTCCTTTCTTGCTTTCTCCAGGCTTTCCATTGCCATTTGAGCCGTATATGCATAGGACTTCGAAGCGATCACAGGCTTTCTGCCTGACCTCCGGATCGCTTCCCTGATGTGGGGGTATGTCCCGTAAAGCTCCGCGGTATCAATGAAGTTTACGCCCATTTCCAGCGCATGAACGATCACTGCTGCCCCTTCCTCTACAGAGAGGTTGGCCTGCAGCGGTCCTATGATCAGCCCCCCAAAGCACATTCTGGAGACTTCCAATCCGGTTTTTCCTAGACTAACATAATTCATAACATTATTGTTCCTCATTTGTTCCAAAGTAAGCCTAAAAACGAAAACCCCGTATGTGATTGTATCACAACGGGGTTCAATGTCTACTCATTTTTATCCAAATAAGCTCTTACAAGCTCCTCAAGAAGCTCATCCCTTTCCAACCGCCGAATAATGCTTCGCGCATTCTGATGATTGGTGATGTAAGTAGGATCGCCCGAAAGAATATAACCAACAATCTGATTGATGGGATTATATCCCTTTTCCTTCAGTGCCTGATAGACAGTCATTAGGAGTTCTCTTGCTTCATTCACTTTTTCTTTTTCAACTTTAAACATCATTGTTTCATTGTCTACCATTGTCCATCACTCTCCATACCTAAATGCTGGTATAACAACGTATGTACTTATTTATATTGAGTTTGATTTCCAGGTGCTTTTTTCTAATCTCAACCGGAAACCTTTTAAGCCCTTGTCTGTGCATATATATATTTATAGTGTAATACAACAGGATAATTTATGCAACATGCGATTGATTCAATGAATGGGAATGAGACGAATCTTTAGCCGTATTGCAATAGTTTTTGCACTTTGGCTTATGGTTTTAGAATTCATTTCATCCGGTGATCTTTCCGATCATATAGTCTTCCTCAATCTTCAGCAGTTCCACATCCTTGATTTCTCCCTTACAGTGTTCATCTCCCTCACACAGCACCCGGATATAATTTGAAGTCAACCCTTCAATAAAACCTTCCTTCTGTCTGACTTCCTGCTCGATCAAGACAGGCATTGTTCTTCCGGTATATTTCTCATTAAACTCTTTGGCCATTCTGTCTGAAAGCTCGATCAGACGTGTGCTTCTTTTTTCTTTTATATCCGGTGAGACTTGATCTTTAAAGCTTGCAGCCGGGGTTCCCTTTCTCGGAGAGTACTTGAAAACATGCATTTTGGAAAAACCCATTTCTTCAACAAACCGATAGGTCTTTTCAAATTCCCCTTCCGTTTCTCCCGGGAAGCCAACCATGATATCGGTAGTGAGGGAAACATCAGGAATATTGTCTTTGAGAAGCTTTACCACTCTTCGGTATTCCTCGGTTCCATACTTCCTGTTCATACGCTTCAGCGTCTCATCACAACCGCTCTGCAAGGAAAGATGATAATGAGGACAAAGCTTTTCAAGGGATTTTGCTGTTTTTATAAAGTCCTCGGTGATGGTCATGGGCTCAATCGATCCCAGACGAATCCGTTCTATGCCCGGTATAGCATGCACCCTTTGAATGATATCGACCAACGAGGTTGTTTTAATATCTTTTCCATAAGAAGCTACATGAATTCCAGTCAGGACAATTTCCTTAAACCCGCCCTCAGCGAGTCTCTTCACTTCCGTCACTACATCTTCAGGGTTTCTGCTCCTGATGGGACCCCGTGCATAAGGAATAATGCAGTATGCACAGAACTGGCTGCAGCCTTCCTGAATTTTGAGAAAAGCCCTGGTTCGTTCCTGATAGGAGTCGATGTTCAGTTCCTCAAAATCCATTGCACTCATGATGTTGCCAACTACATTGATTTTATCTCTGCCGTTCTCAATTTCTTTGATATAATCAAGGATTTTACTTCGTTCCTTTGTTCCTATCACCAGGTTGACACCGGGGATGCTGCTTACCTCTTCAGGCGCTGTCTGAGCATAGCAGCCAACTACCACGACGATGGCGTCCTGATTCATACTTTTGGCTCGCCGGATCATCTGCCGGGACTTTCGGTCACTCAAGTTCGTTACTGTACAGGTATTGATCACATATACATCTGCAACCTGTTCAAAATCAGTAATCTCATAACCACCCTTCTCAAAAATCCCTGTCAGTGCCTCAGTTTCGTATTGATTCACCTTGCATCCCAAAGTGTAGAAAGCTGCTTTCTTCATTTGTCCTCCCGATTGTTGTATTCTATCATCATTATTATCATAAACATTGTTGATTCGTTTCATCCAACGGCTTTTAAACCAAGTCTAATTCAGTTTGCAGTCCTTCAAGCTCACAGCAAAGGCCCTAATGCACTTTACTTGCATTGAACTCTGCCGTACACACTAAATGAATTTCACCCCGAGTGAAATCATTGATTAACGGTTAAACTGGCTGGAAAAGGCGGCGCTGCTGTAATCACAACGATTTTTGCATAAATTTCGGTGATAAAGTTTGTTATAAGTGCACAATAACGCCATCCGCCCTACATTTAAGCCATTTTCACAAGTTTATTATAATTCAGAAAGAAGAATTTAACAATATCCCGATTGACGGCATACCATAAACAGGATAATATTGAATTAGGATAGTTCTAGCATTTAATACACATTAGATGATAGGAACACTTAAGGAGGTAATATATTATGAAAACATTTAATATTTTATTGAAGTCCATCACTGACGTTAAGGATTTTGTTAATATTGTTAGCAAGTATGATTTTGATGTAGACTTGTCATCAGGCCGTTATGTTGTAGATGCAAAATCTATCATGGGCATTTTCAGCCTTGATTTGAGCAAGCCGATCAAAGTTCAGGTTTACGGTGACAACACTGATAAATTCTGCGATGAAGTAAAGAATTTTGTGATCTAAGAATTAACAAAATTTATTAAAAATAAAGAGCCGTCCGGTTGGACTGCTCTTTATTTTGTTATATCAAAACTAACCATTATCCACGACGGGAATTCAATCCGAGTAAGCGTAACAAGATTACTTTGCAAGACTTAGAATACCAGCAACGTCCTTTTTCCCGAGCTTTACAAAATTCCCGACTGTACTGCGATCGTCATTGGTACACTTTGAAGCCATCTCTTCAATTCTGTCGTCTTTGATCCCCAGACCTTCCAGTGTTACCGGAAGTCCAATACTTACAAAAAAGCTCTCCAGCCTCTTAATTCCTTCCAGTGCCGTTCTTTCCGGATCCCGGAAAGAATAGTCGACACCCCAGACTCTGGCCGCAAACTGGGCAAACCTTGTAATATCATGTTTATATAAATATTTCATCCATGCTGGGAAAACCACTGCTAATCCAGCTCCATGGGCAACATCATAAATACCGCTCAGTTCATGCTCAATATCATGGGAAGCCCAATCCCCGATTCTTCCTGTATTCAGCAGGTTGTTGTGCGCGACGGTGCCTGCCCACATGACTTCAGCCCAGGCATCATAATTGTCGGATTGTTCCATAATCAAAGGCACATTATGTATCATCGTTTTCAAAGTCGCTTCGATGAGCCTATCTGTCAGATCAACATTACGAACATTTGTAAAATAACGTTCCATCAGGTGTGCCATAATATCCGCAGCTCCGCATGCCGCCTGATATTTTGAAAGGGTAAAGGCAAGTTCCGGATTCAGTATGGAAAAACGAGGATAAATCAAATCATGATTGAATCCACGCTTGTACCAGCCATCCTCATTGGTGATAACCGATGCAGTACTTGCTTCACTTCCTGCTGCCGGTATTGTCAGTACTGTTCCTACAGGAAGGGCTTCCTTCAATTCCGCCTTTCCGGTAAAGAAATCCCAAACGTCTCCTTCGTACGGAACGCCCATGGCAATGGCCTTGGCAGAATCGATGACGCTGCCTCCGCCGACAGCAAGAATAAAGTTTATATTATTCTCACGGCAGATACGAATTCCTTCATGAACAAGGCTCAGTCTAGGATTGGGTTTCACGCCGGCAAGCTCGACAAAATCCACACCTGCCTCTTTAAGCGAAGCAACAACAGTGTCATAAAGGCCCGTCTTTTTAATATTCCCACCGCCATAATGCAACAGCACCTTTTTACTGTAAGCAGCGGCTTCTTTGCCAACCTGACGCTCCATTCCTTTCCCAAAAATAATTTTTGTCGGGTTCTGAAAAATGAAATTCTCCATACAGTACCTCCTGAGTCCATTTTTATTATCGTTGATTTATACAGCCTTTTTGACTAATACCACATTCTGCGATTGATAAACATGCTTTGAACCAAAACTTTGTATTATAATATCCTATTAAAACCTGGTAAATTCACGAAACTGTGCTCTCCTCTTTTACAGCTATGTTAACAACCATCCTCGATATCGATTTTATTTTCCTTTTATCGCTCTGTCAATCAAAAAATCAGGTAAATGGATGATACCTCGTGATGACTGTTGATGGGAGCATTAAGTATGTTGTTATACTAAAAAAACGAGTGTGAAGCTCCTTGTTTCTATACTCGACTGTCAGTCTTTCTTCAATGATGATTGAATTAAATCTGCAACAGGCGAACCGTACTTTGGCAGTTTCGAACCTCATCCAGTGTGGGCATCGCAGGAATAGCCCCTTTCCTGGTTGTAGCAAGAGCCCCAACGGCATTACCAAAATCAATGATCATCTCAAATTCATCTTTGGAAAGCTTACCGATGGCTTCAAGATTCATTTCGCACAGTTTAAACAGCACGCCTCCGAAAAAACCATCCCCTGCACCTGTTGTATCAACGACTTTCGTATCATAGGTATTTAATCGTCCTGTCCCACCGCTGTATCTATAGAAGCATCCTTTGGGACCCAACGTGATAAGTACGACTTTTACACCCATGTTATACAAAATCAGCGATCCTTCTTCAAGGTCTTTGCTTCCGGTGATAAATTCAAGCTCTTCCTCCGATATTTTAAGAATATCAGCATATTTCAGTCCCATAAGAATCTTTTCTCTGGCATCCTCAAGGTTTTTCCAAAGCGGAGGCCGCAGGTTGGGATCATAGGATACGATCACACCATGGTCTTTTGCATATTTCACTGCTGCCAGGGTTGCACTTCTCGCCGGTTCATGGGTTAATGAGATGGAGCCAAAATGAAACACTCTTGAACCTTTGATCAGATCAAAGTCAATATCTTTTTCACTAAGCATCATGTCTGCTCCGGGGTTTCTGTAGAAGCTGAAGGATCTGTCCCCCTTGCTGTTCAAATGCACAAAAGCCAGGGTCGTATTGACTTCCTCTGCAAACTTCAAACCTGTCGCATCAATACCGCTGTTTTCAAGAACAGCTTTTAAAAACACCCCAAACTGATCCTTTCCAACCATACCAATGAAAGCCGATGTTTTACCCAGCTTCCTTACAGCTGCCAGTACATTGGCGGGAGCTCCGCCGGGATTCCTTTCAAACAGTTCATTTCCCGCCTGGGACAACCCCATGGGAGTAAAATCGATGAGCAGCTCACCTAATGCAACCACATCAAACATGCTCAAGTCTCCTTTATGTATCTATTCTTTTATCCTTTTATAGCAATGAACAGACAGTATCTCGTATTCATCATCATTGCTTGTATAGAATTTTTTCCATCATATCATACGGTGCCTTATGTGGTCAAAACCCTTTTAAGTCGTACTGCCGTGACTTCGCAAAGAAAAACAGGAAACCTTTTATTGTCTCCTGTCTTCCCAGTATTTATTTTAAATTTCGGTTTAAAGTTTTCTGAAACCCCTTCTCTTGTTCAAGAATTTACAAATCCTCTTCAGTCAGTACCTCGATCCCATTTCGTAAAAGCAATTCCGCAGTTACCCCATTCCCTTTAATCTTCTTGCCTGTAAAGGTCCCATCGTAGATGATCCCGCACCCGCAGGAAGGGCTGCGTGCCTTGAGGATCGCTTTCTTTGCACCGCTTGTTTCAGCAATCTTTAAGACCTCTTCGGCACCTTTGACAAACTGCTCTGTTACATCTTCCCCGATGTTATTAATCACCCTGCGTTTCCCATCCAGAACATCTGCTCCAGTTCCTCCTGCGATCTCAGTAGCGGGTCTGGGTGTACAGCATCCGCCCAGTACCTCCGGACACACCGTCACAGCTTTTCCTTCCTCAATTAGCCTTTGGACCTCGCTATTAGGCGTGCTTTTACCGTCATACCTGCATTTAACGCCTGCCAAACAGGCACTCACAACAATCATAGAATCCCCCATTCCGTATCAAGGGAACGGTTCTTGTGCCCCATTGAAAACCTTTGTCGACACGTGAATCGCCCCTTTACTATTTATCAGCTCTTTTTCTTCTTTCTCGGTTTTTTACCTGTAATTTTCTTCAGAACCTTCGGATCAATCGGCTTTTTCTTCGGACGTTTCCTTGCTTCCTTGTCAATTCTGATGACTGGAATATCCTCATCCTGGCTCCTCTTTGCATTCTTTTCATCGATCAGAACAAAATCCAGCTTCCTGCTGGCAATATCTGCCTTGGCAAGTTTGACTTTGACGGAATCTCCGATCCGATAGATTTTTCTCGTCCTTTCGCCAATAATATAATACTGCTTGTCATCAAACACATAATAATCGTCTTCCATGTTGCTGAGACGTACAAGCCCTTCAATCGTATTCTCCAGCTCGATGAATATACCAAAGGCTGTAACACTGGATACGATCCCCTCAAACACTTCACCTACATGTTCCTTCATATACTCAACCTTTTTGAGGTCTTCTGTCTCACGTTCCGCTTCATCCGCTGCCCGTTCCCTTTCGGAACACTGCTTTGCAATCTCAGGCAATCTTTCGTTCAGAAGCTCTTGCCTGCTTTCATTCATCCGGCCTTTCAGATACTCCTTCATAAGTCTGTGAATAATAAGATCAGGATATCTGCGTATTGGGGATGTGAAGTGGCTGTAATATTTCGCAGCCAATCCAAAATGTCCGAGGTTTTGATGGCTGTATCTTGCCTTTGCTAAAGAACGAAGCATTACAGTGCTGATGATTCTTTCTTCCTTTTTCCCCTTAACCCGCTCCAGCAAGTCCTGCAAAGCCTTCGGGTGGATCTTGTTGATCCCCTTCAAATGATAACCCAGGGTTCGAACAAATTCGCCCAAATTCTCAATCTTTTCAGTATCCGGTTCTTCATGAACCCTGTAAACAAAAGGACAGTTTGCCCAGAAGAAATGCTCTGCAACGGTTTCATTGCAGACAAGCATGAACTCTTCAATAATCTTATTGGCAATGGTGATTTCATAGCGTTTTACCGCAATAGGCTTTCCTTTATCATCCAAAACAATCTTGGCTTCTTCAAAATCAAAATCGATAGCTCCCCGGACGGTTCTCCTCTTACGAAGGATTCTGGCCAGTTCTTCCATCATCCTGAAGTCCTCCAGAAGGTAGTCGTACCGTTTGGACAATTCCCCATCCTTCTCTACCAGAATCTTATATACATTGGTATACGTCATTCTTTCATCGATATTGATGACGCTTTCAAAAATCTCATGGTTTATAACCTTACCATTGGCATCAATATCCATCATAACTGTAAAGGCAAGACGGTCGATCTGCGGATTCAAGCTGCAAATCCCATTGGAAAGCTTCCTGGGCAGCATGGGAATTACCCTGTCCACGAGGTAAACACTAGTTCCTCTTTTGAGCGCTTCTTTATCCAACGGAGAATTTTCCGTTACATAATAGGTAACATCCGCGATGTGAACACCCAACCTGTAGTTCCCGTTGGGAAGACGCTCCACGGAAACAGCATCATCCAAGTCTCTGGCATCTTCGCTGTCAATGGTAACCATTCTGAGTCCTCTCAAATCACGCCTGCCTTTTGACATTTCCTCTGTGACGACGTCACTGATGCTTTCAGCCTGATTCATAACTGCTTCAGGAAATTCCTCCTTGAGATTATAGGACTTGATGATGGACAGGATATCCGCACCCGGTTCATCCTTGTCTCCGATGATCTCAATGATCCTGCCTTCCGCATTTCTTCTTTTCTCAGGCCACTTGATGATTTCTGCAATGACCTTCTGCCCCGGCTTGGCACCATTGAACTCATCCTTGGGGATAAAAATATCTCCAGAGATTTTCACTACATCCGGAACAACAAATCCAAAATACTTACTGTCTTCAAATGTACCCACAATTGTTCGGTTTGCTCTCTCCAAGATTCGGATGACTTCACCTTCGGACCTTTTATCCCCCAGTGCTTTCTTGCTGACCCTGGCAATAACACGGTCATTATGCATAGCACCGTTCAGTCCGTCAGCGGGAATAAAAATGTCCTTGATGTCTTCGTCATCCGGGATCACGAATCCATATCCGCGTTCATTCCCCTGGATACGTCCAACTACAAGATTCATTCTTTCCGGAATCCCATAACGATCTCGATGGGTCTTGAATATCTTGCCCTCGTTCTCAAGCTCCTCAACAACCTCCTTAAACATCGGAAGATCGTCCTTAGGTACATCCAGAACCGAGACAAGCTCTTGAAATAATAAGGGCTTGTATGCATCTTCTCTCATGAAATCCAGTATTCGCTCTTTTCTTTCAGCATAAAGGTTATCTGCCGTTTTATCCATATTCAATCACCATAGCTGGATCATCCAGCTAGTACTCCCTTTTCTTAAAATTATTGATAGTGAGATTATTTTAAATAAAATATTTGCTGCACAGTCATTCAGTCGAATTCTCCAATGACTTTCCGTACTTGTTTTATATTTTTATTCGTTATTGATATATTTTCTGCAATTTCAAATAAATATACTATATTAAATGAATCTACCCATTATATTCCACAAAAAAACAGAAACTCCTTTTATATGAGTTGGATACACAAAAAAACACTTATAAAGCAATCACCTTATAAGTGTTCTTATAACTAAATTGATAAATCGCGAATGTTGGAAAACAACGTCACTCATGATGCTGTTTCTTCATGGTCCTTTGATTTTACAAACCCAAATCGTCAGAAATCCGCTTCATTGCTCTTAATGAAATCTCGAGAAACTCTTCAAGAGAAAGTCCAAGCTCATCACACTTTGCGATATGCTCCCTGTTTGCGCCTCTCGCAAAACCCTTTTCATTAAACCTTTTCATGATAAACTCGACGGTTACCTCCTCCAGTTTCTTTGAAGGAAGAATCAACGCTGCTGCAGTGATTAACCCGGATACCGGATCTGCACAGAATAATGCCTTATCGATCTTTCTTTTTCTTTCGATTCCGTGATAGTCATTGTGGGCTTTTACTGCATAGACAATCTCATCATTGATCCCGAGTGTTTCCAGAATATCTGCACCGATAATGCTGTGCTTTGCTGGATCGGACGCTGTTTTGTCATAATCGATGTCATGAAGCAATCCTGCAAGTCCCCATTTATCTTCATTTTCTTTAAAATACGCTGCCAGATCCCTCATAATGGCTTCAACTGCCAGGGAATGCTTGATCAGATTTTTGTTCGTGAGCCTACCTGTAAGTTCCACGAATGCTTGCGCACGTTCCATAGTGTCAACTCCCTAAAAAATATGTAAAAAGCATCTATGAAGAATATACTAAATTTTGTACAAGTTTTCAACAATGAAAAAAGCCTGTTTTCAC
>JAOAAU010000007.1 GCA_026418695.1 Clostridia bacterium | reverse complement strand
ACACCCGTTCCCATACCGAACACGGCAGTTAAGCTTCTCAGTGCCGATGATACTTGGACGGCAACGTCCCGGGAAAGTAGGTCATCGCCAGATTTATTCCAAAGCCTTATGGTTATCGCCATAAGGCTTTGTTGCATTTATGAAACAAAACTGGTGCACAAGGACTGTCTTCTTTCCCCAAAAAAGAAAATAGTTATTACAGAAAGTAAAAAGGTGAAGAAAATTCGATATTGATACGTATATTAATTGTAATGAAGGACTCAATAAACTATATAAAAAAGCAGTTAACCGTTTCTGGCTATTGAACGGATTGGTCGGAAGTTATGGAATAAATCTGAAAAAGTATTGATCTATAAGGAAAAGGTAGCAAGATAGAAGGGCGTCAGAGATGAATTGTTTCGTGCAGTTTATAGGAATTGGATTGGCATTCTTAGCTTTTATAACATTGATATTTTGCTCTTTTGTAAGCTTGTCAAGGACAGGAAGGCTCCTGCCTGAAAGCTATTTTTTGCTGCTCGAAAAAACATCGACACTTTTTGAATTTGCGTTTGTTATTCTTGCAGTTGGGAATCTCACGACGAATGTATTTTCTTTAAGAGGAATTTCCAACCATGTCATTTTATCTTTGGACATTCTATACCATTTTAGCAGTATGATTTTAGTCAAATTTCAATCTTTTAAGGAACCGCATATCCTCTTTTGCAAATAGGAACCGCTAGTTGAACCCTGCCTTTAGAGAAGGGTCAATAGAGGTAGGTATTTCATTGAGCGAGGATTTATAAAAAATCTGTCGTGAACAATGAAGTCTACAAAATTAAATTTGCCGGAGGATATTTTTATGTCTAATTTATCATTGAAAATGATTGAAACCATAGGGAAGTATACCAATATTGATACTTCTGAAAAGGAATTAAAGTCTTATCAACCGATCATACGATCTATTAATAGCTATGATTTTTCAAAACTAGAGAACAGCGAACTGCTAGAAAGATCAAGGCATCTGAAAAAAAGGGCTTTGAAGGGTGTAACCCTGGATGAACTTCTTGTGGAGGCCTATGCGCTGGTAAAAGGGGCAGCGAGCAGGACCTTGAAAATTCAGCCTTTTGATGTACAACTGCTAGGGGCGATAGGTATGCATAAAGGAAAACTTATAGAAATGCAAACAGGAGAAGGTAAAACTTTATCCGCAGTCTTTTGTGCCTATCTGAATGCTTTGACGGAGAAGGGAGTTCATGTACTAACCTTTAATGATTATCTGGCGAAAAGGGATGCTGAGTGGATGGGGCCCGTTTATTATCTGTTGGGCTTGTCAGTAGGATTTGTTCAGGAAGGTATGAGCGCTGGTGACCGAAGGAAAGCATATAATGCGGATATAACCTACCTGACTGCCAAGGAAGCGGGATTTGATTATTTGAGGAGTTTCTTGTGCTATAGCCCTGATGAATTGGTTCAAAGACCATTTCATTGTGCTATTATTGATGAAGCAGATTCCATCCTCATTGATGAAGCAAGGGTACCGTTGATTATTGCAGGCAGTGTCGCTCCGGAAAAAGACAGCTTTGCTCATCTCGCAGAGATCATCAAAAAACTGATTCCAGGGCTTGACTATGACACGGATGAGTATCAGCGAAATGTTTTCCTTACGGATTCCGGGGCAGACAAGATTGAGCAAGCCCTGGGATGCGGAAACATTTATTCAGCAGAGAATATTTCTCTTCTTTGCGCTGTTAATAGTGCACTTCATGCTGAAGCGCTTTTACAAAGGGATATTGATTATATCGTACGAGATGGGAAAATTGAACTTGTAGATGAATTTACCGGAAGGGTGGCAGATAAGCGGCATTGGCCGGATGGACTTCAAACTGCGGTTGAAGCCAAGGAAGGACTTGAAGCAGACTTTACGGGAAGGATACTGGGATCCACCACCTTGCAGTATTTCCTGGGACAATATCCGAAAATATGTGGAATGACGGCTACTGCAAGGACTTCTGCTGATGAGCTGATGGAGTTTTATGGAGTGGATATTCTCACTGTTCCGACGAACCGACAATGCATTCGTATAGATTATCCGGATATAGTATTTACACATAAGGAAGCAAAATATAGAGCAATTGTCAATGAAGCGGTGCAGGTACACGCCATTGGACGTCCCATACTGATTGGTACAGCAAGTATTGAAGAATCGATTATGCTTGCAGATGCACTAAAAGCGGCAGGAGTTGAATGCAATGTATTAAATGCAAAAAATGATGAACTGGAAGCAGAGATCATTGCACGTGCAGGTGAATTTGGTGCTGTTACGGTATCAACAAACATGGCTGGTCGTGGGACGGATATCCGCCTTGGAGGACCAAATGAGCAGGATAGGGGTCGGATTGCAGGACTGGGAGGATTGTATGTTATCGGGACGAACCGCCACGAAAGTCTTCGGATAGACAACCAACTGAGAGGAAGAGCCGGGCGGCAGGGGGATCCGGGTTCTTCAAGATTTTTTATCAGCTTGGAAGATGATCTCATTATAAAGTTTGGAATAAAGAAAGCTTTACCTGAACAGTTTCAGACGCTGAAACAGGAGCAGCCGATTGATAACCCAGTGATTAGACAGAGAATCAGCCATATACAAAAAGTCGTTGAAGGACAGAACTTTGAGATTAGAAAAACTTTAAGGAAATATGCCTATATCGTCGAAGAACAGAGAAAAATTCTCCATCAAAGACGCCGGAAGATTCTGATGGATCAAGAAGAACTGGCACTCCTAAAGGAAAAAGAACCTGAAAAGCATCATTGGGCATGCTCTGTAGCCGGAAAAGAAGTAATGCAGCGTATCGAAAAGCAGTTGATGCTCTTCCATATAGATAAGGGCTGGGCGGATCACTTGGATTATGTTAGCTATCTCCGGGAAGGGATTCATCTTGTAAGCATTGCAGGAAAAGATCCTTTGGATGAATTTGCAAAGCAGGTATTTGAAGCTTTTGACGGATTAATGGATAAAATAGAGCTTGAGGTTGTTGAAACCTTCAGGAGATTGACCATTACCAAAGACGGAGTAGATTTTGAGAAGGAAGGTCTGAAGGGACCTACATCTACCTGGACGTATTTAATCAGCGATGACTACTTCAAAAATAATCCGGGACTATATATGATCAGCGGCAAGAATTTAGGATTTGCTTCTATAGCAGTGGGGATTTCCTGGCCGCTACTATTGCCATCCTTATTGTATAATCGGTTTAGAAAGAAAAGTAAAAAGAAGAATAGAGAAGGATAAAAGGATATGGCTGTTGATACTCATCAATGGCCTTTTTGTTCTGAAGTACGCCGATTGTGAGCTGCGTGTGTTCTTGATAATTATGAATTAATTACTTGCAGATAAAAATACAAACGTTTACTGTTAAAGATAAAATTAACCTCATAAGGAAATTAAATTATGACGATATAAAGTTTAGGTAATTTAAAAAGAGCATTTCAAAACACATAGATATTAGCTTAAAAGGAGGACTCAAAATGAGAATTGGCACAGTGCCTGTATCAGCCACCTATACTGCGTTGGCTGCGGATGGTCACGACCGGGAAATTAAAATCCTGACGGAACAGAAGAAGAGAATTGAAGAAGAATTGAGAAAAGTACAGGAAAATGAAAAGAACAATACATTGAAGGAAGAGAAGGCGAAGGCGCTTGAAATGCAATTGGAGGACATTAGTGCACAAATTGCGCAAAAACAGGCAGAGAAGTTTAAGAAGCAAAACAACCCGACTGAACAGAATAAGCTAATCGAGGAAAGTAACGAGAACAATAAAATCCAAGCAGATGGGAGTACGAATTCTTCATTAGATCATTTGATCTCATCCAAAGCCACCTATAGCAACATCAAAATGGTTGGGAAAATGAAAAACAATTTGGAATCCGATAACAAAATACTTTCCTATGAAATCAGGGTTGATGAGGCTAGAAGTCTTTCAGGCGCAAAGGCGAAAATGAAACGGGAAATGCGTGAAGAAAATGAAAAACGTATCCGTGAGATGGAGAAGGAGATGCCGGAACTCCAAAAGAAAGCTCAAGAGGAAATTGAAAAGGCCAGAAAGGATGATATGGGAAAGAAAATCCAGGATGAAAAAGAGGAAGAACTCTTAGCATTGAATAGATCGGAAAAAGATTTTGAGAGTAAATCTGACTATCGTAATCCGATGAAGGAAAAAGAGGAGCAGCAAAAAGAACAGGCAGGCCAAATGAATATTGATATAAGAATATAAACCTTGTTTGCAGAGGACAGAGAAGACAATGTCATATGATCTTAAATATAAAAATCGCCCCCAATAGGGCGATTTTTATATACTAAGCATTGTTGTGGACAAAAGATGCGATTTTGTTTACGGGAATATAAGCTGCAGAACCAATTGCTTTTACCCCATTATGTAACCAGCTGAAATACCTTGAATAATATAGCATGGGGCTAATCCCCGGATAATGAGGCCGGAAACATCCGTTTCCCAACGAGCATGCAGGGGGTGGGCCGATCCTGGTGATCAGATGAACGTATTCATCATTCACATGAAGTAGTATACCTGTAAAGCCCATTCCGGAGGCGCCTCCACCCCTGACAAATATAGTAACGGTTTCCCCGATATATGCGGACATATGGTTGGAAAAATTATGCTGTGAGGTTGACTCTTTCAATAATGATATTACTGAAGGTTTATCTTGGATTGTATTTAGGGGAATATTGCTGTTTATTTGAGGAACTCCTTCGGAGAACCTTTGTCTGCTGTGTTGCCGATGATCGAACCTGCGCTTTCTTCTAAATCCTAGCAATTGTTTCACCCGCAATTTCCAGTTCCTATTATTATCATATCCCACAGCCAACAGAATGTTACTTTTATTGAGGGTTAGAAGGCATGGAATTTCCAATGCTATGGAACATAATCGGTTTACGGGACATAAAATATTAAGGAATACTTTACGGGAGTTCATGATTGAGCTTGCTGCAATTTTGAATATAAATTATGAATCGGCTGAACAATGGGGTGAATATCTATCATGAATTACAGGGAAATCGAGAACTTGAAAACGGTGATCACTCAGCTGGCGAAGAAAGGCTGCCGGCTAACAAGCAATGACTATGGAGTCAATGGAAGGATTGTAGGAATAGGCTTTAAGCCCTGTTGGACCAATCCGGTGGATTCAAGGATTGAAAGACTGGAATTCAACTGTCAGGATGGTTCAGGAAGTATTATTCCCTTTTACCTTTACAATATCATCGGGTTTGATATTGTTTCTCTGGATGGTGAAGAATTGGATAATTCCAAGAAAATTACCCTTGATATGTATGTCCTTTCAACTGAAAGGATCAAAGAGATGGAAGGCTTTGAAAGAGTTCGGATTAATCTGGCGGAGAATTAAGTATTTATTCGGATCACTGTTTTAATCATTGCCCTTTCAATTTTTCTAAAACAATTTATGAAAAATCAAATCGGATCAGGAACATAAAAAACTCAGTAGACATAATATATATAGAAAACATAATCCCTAACATCATTGAAAGGAGCGAGATATATGTCTGATGGGGTATATGGAGGTGTTGGCACATTTCCAGGCGGGAATTTTGCAGCACTTTTGACAAGGTACATCGGCGAAACCGTAACTATTTTCACTTCCAGCGGAGGCGAATCAGGATCAGGTTTTACAGGAGTTATTCTTTCTGTCACTGAGAGTTTTGTAAGATTGCTGACAAGAATAGGGCCTCCTCCCGGATGTTCACTTGGAAATGCTTGCAGTAACTTTAACGTTGGTAACGGATATGGCTATGGGCCAGGCAAAGTAGCTGGTGCAAATGCTCCTTATGGAGCAAATATGGGATATAACCCATATGGAGGAGGCTATGGCCCAGGTATGGTCCCTGGACCTATTTTACCAGCCAGTGAAGTAGGCGCGGTATCGGCAGGCGGTTGGGATGCGGTGCCCGTATATACCGTTGGATCTGTAACGGATATACCGATTGCTGCTATTGTTTCGTTTGTTCATAATGCAGTATAGCTTATATGCAGGTTGATAAGTATATAGTGGTGGAATAAAATTTTAAAGAATCCGATAGCGGCAGTCTATCGGATTTATTTCTATCCATTTTGATCATACTAAAGAACTTCCCTGAGAGTTGTGTAATTAATGAGCTATCCGGGTGTACGTTTTATGAAAACGAAATTGAATGTATCGTGTTTTTATATATAAATTGACCGCGAAAAAGTTTTATCTTTTATTTTTGCGCTCGAGTTTAATTGATATATGTCGTGAAGACGATTCTTCCAAGAAGTATTATTATCGCGACTATTATAATGTATGGGTTGAGGTGGTTTTTCTATGTTATCGCCTGAGGAATTGAATATTCTCACAAAAAAAATTATGGAACAACTGAAAAACTATGACGCGGATTCTGATCCTAGTGAAGTCGAGTACGGCAACCTGCAGGAGAATATGGGAACAGAAAAAAACAATTCTACAATGACGATGACTCCTTCCCAGGCATTAATCATTGGGGGAGTCCTGGGGGGAGTTTTTGAGGTAGAATCGGTCCTGGTAGATAAGGATCAGTCCGTTCAGATTGTTCTTTCCGGTTCACTAAAAGAAAAGAGCGAACTGGAAAAAATGCTGGATCAAATAGGGGGAATGCCCTTTAATGAGGTCATGAAGGCATTGGTGGACAGATTGGTATAATATCTAATATCAATATATATTTATTGATAAACAATAAATATATATTGAATATTGAGAAAATCCAGTGTATAATTTGAGTATATTCTTGTTACAGAGGTGATCGGATGATATCCATAATCGGCGAGAAAGGCTTGACTGGAGTCGTAAAACGGTTTCTTGACCTGGTGTTTGTTGGAGGAACAGCGATTTGGTTAAGCTTACCCATTACATTAAAATGGTACTTGGGCATGATTTACGGAGTTGAAAATATTAAATATTTCAGGGCGAATCAAACAAATCTCTTCATGGTTCATACGGAAAGCTACTGGTTTCTCATGGGTTTCCTGTATATTTCAGGTTTTTTCAGCATTATGATCTTGCATGACATGCGGAAAATATTTAAAAGCCTGAATAAAAAGGATCCGTTTATCATAGAGAATGTAAAGTGTCTTCACAGAATAGCCGTATCATCCTTTGGAATTTCCATATGCTACATAATTAAAATCTTTACCTTCAATACATTTCTAACCATTATCCTGACGATGGTATTCATCATTGCCGGCCTTTTTACCATTATTCTGGCAGAGGTTTTCAAGCAGGCGGTAAAGTATAAAGAAGAAAATGATCTAACCATATGACCGGAGGGTGGATATGTCGATTATAGTAAATTTGGATGTTATGATGGCCAAACGAAAAATTAGCTCTTCTGAGCTTGCCGCAAAGATCGATTTGACATTGGCCAACCTGTCAATTTTAAAAAACAACAAGGCAAAAGCCATTCGGTTTTCAACACTGGAAGCAATCTGCAAGGCGTTGGATTGTCAGCCGGGAGATATTTTGGAGTTTGTTGACGATGGAAAAACAAACGGAGCCGATGACAACAGTGAATGAGCTTCGGCTGCGGTAACAATAAAATCATTCATATTTTGATAAAAGGAAAGGTGATTTTATGGAAGAGGTTTTGGAAGTAAAGAAGGAACAACCTGTAAATCTTTTAACAAAAGAAAACGTCATCCTGCTTGCATGTTCGTTGTTTTTAGGAGTCTTGTTTGACTTTCTGTTTTTTGACAAGCCCATGGGGATTTCATGTCCGATCTTTGTTGTGGTATTCTACGGAATCCTCCTCTGGAATATGAAAAAACATCTGGTTTTGAAGCTCGATTTTGCATGGCTGCTCAGCATTCCTGTTTTGGCACTTTCACTAACATTCCTGATCTTTTCCAACAACGTTTTCAGAGTACTGAACATCCTGGCAATTCCTATACTGATTGTTGCTCAAACAGTATTAATCAGCCGGAACAACAAATACCGCTGGTATTCAGCTAAGTTTGCTTCAGATGTAATCATTGGACTTTTCGGCAATACCCTGGTACATGTTTTCAAACCTTTTATGATACTATCCGGTTTGATCAAACGCAAGGCGGCGCCTGGGAAGTATGCTGTAGCCAGCAAGATTTTTATCGGTCTGTTGATTTCTATACCGCTTCTCCTGGTCGTGACCATGCTCCTGGCATCGGCTGATCAGGTCTTTAGCCACTATCTCGGAAATATTCCGGATTTTTTTGAGAATATCAATATCGAAGATTTTATAGCTCAAACCATTCTTGCATTTATCATCTGTGTTACATCCTTCAGCTATATATATAGCCTTTCGGCTCCTAAAATTCAGGGGATTGAGGTGGCGCCGGAGGAACTGAAACCTTTGAAAAGGGTTTGGGATCCTGTAATTATTACCACTGTTCTGATATCGATTAATATCGTTTACGTATTTTTTACATTCATTCAGTTTACCTACTTGTTTGGGAGTCTGGATCTGGGTTTGCCTAAAGACTTTACTTATGCTGAATATGCAAGAAGGGGCTTTTTTGAGCTGGTATTTGTAACGCTGATCAATCTGAGCATATTGCTGGGGTGTATCGGATTTGCGAAGCAGGGGGGTATACTGCTGGACAGGATATTGAAGGTGCTGAAATCCCTTCTTGTAGCTTGTACTATGGTTATGCTGGTATCGGCGCACATCCGAATGACATTGTATGAAGAAGCTTATGGTTATACTTATCTCAGAATACTTACCCATGCTTTTATGTTTTTCATTTTCGCACTCCTCCTGGTTGCTCTCTATAAGATTTGGGTTGATAAAGTTCTGATTCTTAGATGGTATATTGTCATCACTTTAGTTGCTTATGTACTGATCAACTATGTCAATATAGATGTGATCATCGCCAAACAAAACATTGAGCGATATCACAAGACACAGAAACTGGATATTTCCTATCTTACAGAATTGTCCTACGATGCAGTGCCTTATACCGTCGAACTGCTGAAGGATAAAAACCGTGCGATTGCAGGTGGTATAGAAAACGACTTGTTTTTGAAAAAGGAAAACCTGAAGAAAAAGAACCACTGGCAGTCCTTCAATATTTCCGAGGCTGCAGCAAAAAGGATTCTGGCAAAGTACGAGTTGAAATATGATCCTGAAAAGTCGAGGACTTACTTCGATAGTCGAATGGATTAATGAGAGGAGCAATTTCCATGTACGATGTTGCGATTATCGGTGGAGGACCCGCGGGCGCTACCCTGGCAAGGCTGATAGGTAAGAAGTATAAGGTTCTTCTTCTGGAGAAGAGGTCTTGGGAGAAGGCCGGTTCAAAAAAAGAAAAATGCTGCGGGGGGTTGATTGCTCCCGATGCACAGCTGATGCTGGCCAAATTCGGACTCGGTATCCCGAAATCCATCCTCGTAAGTCCCCAGTTATTTGCGGTTCGCACCATCGATATGGATAACCACTTGGAACGGTTTTATCAAAGACATTACCTGAATGTAGACAGGGAGGAATTTGACCGGTGGCTTCAAGGGATGATTCCGGCAGAGGTGCATAAAATCCAGGATTGCGTATATAAATCCTATGAAATTCGCGAGGATGGGATAGAAGTTAAATTTCATGCGAATGGTAAAGAGTATTCCGAAAAAACAAAACTGTTGGTCGGTGCTGATGGGGCGTTTTCAAAAGTGAGAAGCCAGGGATTCGGGAAATGGCCAAGTCCCCAGTTATACGTATCAATTCAGGAATGGTTTCAGACCCAGGGCGATCTGGATTACTACGGTGCAATCTTTGACAGGGAAATTACAGACTTTTATTCATGGACCATACCCAAGGAAAATGCCATTATCCTTGGGTCAGCACTGAAACCGGGACGAAACGCGGTTCGTAAATTCGAACTGCTGAAAAAGAAACTGACAAGTCATGGTTTTGAATTCGGTAAAAGCGTGAAGCGAAACGGAACATATTTATTGAGACCTTTGAGCTGCAAGCAGATCTGTACAGGAAATGATGAAATTGTACTTATAGGTGAGGCAGCAGGCTTTATCAGCCCAAGTTCGGCAGAAGGAATGAGCTATGCCTTCAGAAGTGCATTGGCACTGGCAAAATCATTGGAGATTGGGACGGAAGAGGTTCAAGCACGATATCGGGAAAATACAAACTCCCTAAAATCAAATATCCTGGTTAAAAACATGAAATCACCGGTTATGTACAATAAAACAATCAGGAAATATATCCTACAGACAGGAGTCCTCAGTGTCGAGATAGAAAATAATGCAGAAAATACGATTTGTTGTTTGAGGTGATTTGTTTTGAAAAAGAAAACTCTCTGACCAATCTCTTATCTAGAGAATTCGGCTAGAGAGTTTTTATTTCAATTGTCGTGCCATTTCTAAAAGCTTTTCTTTTGAATTGAGCTTAGGATTATCAAGGACAGCATCCAGCAACTGATCCAAAACAATTCCGATTTGCTTTCCTGGAACATAGCCGATAGCGATCAGATCCTGGCCATCAATTGCAAGATCTTTAAGGCTGATACATTGATTAGTTTCCTTAATTTCGAGATACATTTTTCTGATCCGGTTCAAATTTTCAAGCCGATCGGATAAAAACTCCGGATTTTGAGATTTTTTATCAGCCTCCTGGACCTTCAAAAGATCAAGAAAGATGTCCTCACCTACAGCACGGACAGCTTTTCTCACGGCTTTGCAGGAAGCCTCAATTTGCCGGTCATGTTGTGCTATCAGCCGAATGGATTTATCCATGGTCCTGGTATCAAATCTTAACCGCTTGAAGATCTTATGTGCTATGGCTGCACTCTTTAACGGATGTCCGTAAAAGTGATCAATCCCTTTTTCATCTGTGGTCTTTGTTACTGCTTTCCCAACATCATGCAGCAGCATGGTCCAACGAAGCACAAGATCTCTTTCAATCAGAGAAACACCTTTTAGACTATGGTGGGCTACATGATAGACATGGTAGGGATGATTCTGATCCGTATCAAAGCACCGGTCAAATTCGGGCAAAACCTGTCGGAGCAATCCTGTATCCCTTAATAGATCAAGCCTGTCCGGGTTGGAGGATAATAAAATTTTGTTCAATTCATCCCGTATTCTTTCACTGCTGATATTATGAATCAGATGACAATTGTTTTCTAAGGAGGTCAAAGCGTCAGGGTCAATTTTAAAGTCCAATTGGGCTGAAAAACGGATAGCCCTAAGCATTCTTAAGGCATCTTCATTGAATCTCTGGTCCGGATTTCCCACAGTTTTTATCAGAGCGTTTTCTATATACGCTTTACCATGGAACGGGTCGACAAAACCCTTTTCTGGATTGTAAGCAATAGCGTTCATGGTGAAGTCACGCCGACTCAGGTCATCCTCCAGGGAGGTAGTGAATTTTACAAATTCCGGCCGTCTATAATCTTTATATTCTCCCTCAATCCGATATGTCGTAACCTCAAAGTGTTCTCCATGGAGAACGATAGTGACAGTTCCGTGCTGTAGGCCTGTATCAACAGTTTTCTCAAACAATTCCTTTACTTTATGGGGCCTGGCGTTGGTTGTGATATCCCAATCTCCAGGGGTTCTGCCTAGAAGGCTGTCCCGGACACATCCACCTACAACGAAGGCTTCAAACCCGTGCCGGTTTAGTGTGCTTAAAATATAGGATGCTTCCTCAGGAATTTCGATCTTATGATTTCTTAGCATGGAAAACCTCTTGATATTATGTATTTATCTATTATTGCTGCGCAGCATAAAGCAACTGCATCTCTATTATTTTAAAACAAAAGTTGGATTCAATACCAAACTGATATATACTTACAATATATACTATCATGGATAGGGTTGCGGTCAAACATATTTTTGGGGAGTCCGTCAACATGAATTTACTTGGCAGGTTAAAACGCAGGACATATGAAATCGTTGAACGAAGTCTGGAACACGATCGGGTGAGCAAGCTAACAGAATATTTTATTGTCGGATTGATCGTTCTCAATGTCCTTGCCATTATCCTGGAATCTTTTGAAGATATCAAAAACTATTATAATGTCTGCTTTTCAATATTCGAAACTTTTTCCGTGCTTGTGTTCACACTTGAGTATATCCTTCGCGTATGGATAGCAGATTTGAAATACCACAGCCAAAGTAAAACCAGTGCGCGGATAAAGTTCATTTTATCCCCGATGGCGCTGGTAGATTTGATGGCTATTCTACCTTCCTATATTACATTCTTTGTTCCGAATTCCTATATCAATTTGATGTTCCTGAGGATTCTCAGGTTGACAAGACTGCTCAGGGTATTCAAGCTCACAAGATATACGAATGCGTTTAATCTGGTAGCCAAAGTGATTAAAGAGAAAAAAGAAGAACTGACGATTACGGTGTTTGTGACCTTTATTCTTGTGTTGGTTGCATCCACGGTGATGTATTATGTAGAGCATGAAGTAAATCCTGATGCATTTCCGAATATTGCGGCGTCTTTCTGGTGGGCAATCGCTACGCTTACCACGATTGGCTATGGAGACGTATATCCTGCGACTGCATGGGGGCGTTTCATCAGTGCCGTGATTGCCCTTTTGGGAATCGGATTGGTTGCATTGCCTACAGGGATCATCAGTTCCAGTTTTATGGAAGAGTTAAATTCCAGAAATAGAAAAGAAAAGGCTGGAGAAGCTCCAACCTTTTGTCCTCACTGCGGGAAAAAACTTAAAGAATAATATTTTTATTAAAGAGATTTCGAAATTTTAGTCAAACGGTAGATCCGGTAAAGGTTGCTGAGGGTTACCTTCAGGACTGCATACACCGGAACTGCGATGAGCATTCCGACAAAACCGTAGAGTGCAGAGGACACCAGGAAGATGATGATATAGGTCAGGGGATGAATATCCATACTTTTTCCCATGATCATCGGAGAGATCAGATTGCCCTGGACCTGCTGAACGATGGCCATAATGATGAGAATTTTTACAATGACCAGCGTACCTCCGGGCAAGCCGACTAGGACCGCAGGAAGAACCCCAAGAAAAGCTCCGACGATTGGAATGATGGAGGTCACTGCCGCAAAAAGAGCAAGCAGGAAAGAATATCTCAATCCGATAATCAGGTATCCGATATACATCAGCACCCCAATAATCAAACCTACAATCACCTGACTGATAATATAGGAAGACAAAGTTTTGTCAATATCTTCAAGTATCTCCTCGCCATCTTTTCTATGCTCATAGGGCGCCAATTTCAAGAGCTGTTCTGAGAATAAATGATCATCCTTCAAAAGATAAAACAGAATAAATGGTACAAGAAACAGTACCGTTGCGATATTGACCAATGCCGCCACGAAATTGAGAATGTTGTTGGGCAGGGTAACAATCAAGCCTTGAGAAAAAGACATGATCTTTTCTTCCAGCTGGTCAAAGGGAATAAAACTGAGATCCCTGCTGTTGGCAGCGGCCATCAGCCTTTCTCTGGATAATTCGATGATTTGAGGAATGTCCCTTTTTAAGTCGTCAAACTGGCTTACAATCAGTGCCCCTGAATAGACTCCCGCAATCAGGACAACGGCTGTGGAAAGAATAATGACGACGATAATGGCGAACGTTCTTGGAATTCGGATTTTAACGAGCCATCGAACAGCAGGCCTTAGGATATAGTACATCATTCCGGAAATCAAAAAGGGGAAAAATAGTGTGGCAACAAACAATTTGAGTGGGTTAATGAAATACTCAATCTTTCCAAACAGGAAAATGATTAACAAGCAGAGGATGGTTCCTACCGAATATTTGAAAAAGTTGTGCTTATGCCACATCGTGATACCTCCTGGGAAGAAAATTGTGATACAAGAAAATCATTGCTGCATTTGATATTGGGGTATTCGTAAATCAAAGGAAATATGTCCGATTGTAAACAATTAGATGATATCAGAAGCAAGTAGGTTTGTAAATAAACAGAGGGAGACGAAGAAAACTAATTTCCATAAAATAAATAAAAAAATGTTTGGGCAAATGCAAAAGGTGGTATAAATAAACTTGAATTTTGTAAAATTTTGTAATAAAATAAACTAGCGGGTTTGCCAGCACTAAAAGGTTCGGTTTCTTAAAGCTTAAGACCTCACCCTATAGAAAGGTGAAGTTGAGAAAGAGTAATATGTTCTCTATCAGCAAAACTTACTCTGGTTAACCTAATAGTGTTTCAAGGTGGTATCAAAAACATCAAAGATGAGACCAAGAAGCATGATTTGGAAGCATAGTATGAATCTTATATGAAATATTTAGTATATATCTCTGCAGCAGTTATACAAAATAATTGGAAGAACCGGTGAATAAAATGTACTTTGGAGGAATAAAAAAACAGCTGGAGAATGAAAAATTCCTCAAGCTTTTAACAACCTATTTCACTATAATTCTCATCTGCTTTATAGCATCCAAGCTTTTAACAGCCACGATTTGGGAAAAAAATGTCAACCTTCTGCATACAGTTTTTGAATTAATTTGTATTTTTATTGCACTTACATCCTTTATTATTGTTTTCTTAACCCATGAAGTCAATCAGCTTTCAAATAGGATCATCGGTTTCGGATTCCTGGCTGTAGCTGTCTTTGATGCATTACACACTTACTATTATGTCGGGTTAAATCTGTATCCTGCCGGCTTTCAGGATTTGACCACAAGATATTGGCTGGTAGGAAGATTTGGGGAAGCCTGTATTTTGATTTTTAGTGCAACACTTCCTCTACGAATTCGGATGAATAAGTGGATGGCGCTTTTTGTCACTTTATTGGTTACAATGAGTGTTTCACTAGTCCTATTCTATGAGCATACCTTGATTCCAGTACTGTTTAATGATTTAGGAGTTACATTTCCAAAAATCGTTATGGAGTACATTATCATTGCTGCATTTATCATCGCTTTCTTCCTTTTGAAGAAAAGAAGGAATAAGAGAAGAGATATCCTAAGTTATAACTATATTTATATGGCTATTTTACTGGTGATTTCTGCTGAACTTTGCTTTACAATATTTCGAAACATAACTTCATTCTATTTTGCCTTTGGACATGTTCTTAAGGTTGTATATTATTTCTATTTGTTTCTGGGTATTTTTGTGAGCGCTGTAGAGCGGCCCTATGAAATAATGAAAATCACAAAAGGCAAGATCAGGGAGATAAGAAATGAATTAAGGGATATTCTGAACGGGCTCCCTTTATCGATAATAACCTATAACAATGATGGCAGAGTCAGCTTTATAAATAATAATGCGTTGAAATTACTTGAGGTTAAAGCTTATGAAATTTCCAAGCTATCCTTAAACCAAATTCACGAGTTATTGATGCCGGAGAATTCAACCGGCAGCAAAGATATTCTAGAATGCTTAAAGCGACAGCCAAGAGAGGTCTACAGCGGAATCAGGAGATATAAAACGTTTCATGGCAAGAATATCAGTTTAAATGTGAATGCTTTCAAGTATAAGAAAGGATTACTTGCTTCCTTTACCGATGCAAAAAAGGAACATGAACTGGCAAACTTGCGAATTCAGACCCGGGCGATCCTGGAATCAATTAAAAGCAGTGTTATCATCCTGGATAAAAATTATCATATTGTTTCCTGTAATAAAGCTTATCTGCAGTTAATTGAAGTTAGACGGGAAGATGTGATTGGACGGCACTTTTATCAACTTAGTGAATTGCTTAAGTTTACTGAAAATGGAGAGACTTTCAAAATAGTACTTGAGAGCAATCAGGATAGGAAGGATCATGAGGGTGCCTTTGAAACACTGAGGGGTAAGCGAAAGGATGTCTTGTTTAACTATGCGCCGATTTTTGATGTAGATCACGAGATCATTGGGTATATCGGAACTGCTTCTGAGATAACGGCATTGAAGGAAGAACAACGGAAAGTACTTCAACAGGAAAAGCTTGCGATTATCGGTCAGATGGGGTCTGGAATTGTTCATGAGACAAAGAACCACCTGGCTTCCATCAAAGGGTATTGTCAGCTACTTGAATCAAAGCTGGAAGATGAACAGTCTTTGAAGTATATTCAAAGAATCGAAGCGATTGCAGAGGATGTCAATAAAGTGATCATGGATTTCCTGGCGATTGCAAAACCGTCAGAGACGGTCATGGACATCATCTCGTTGAACGAAACCATTGAATCCATGCGATATATGCTTGAAAGCCCTTCGTTTATGAGAAATGTCATTATAGAAATAATCCCTGCTGAGCATGAAAAGGATATCAAAGCAGACAGCTCTCAGATCAAACAGATTATTCTGAACATGGCCAAGAACGCTATTGAAGCCATGCAAACCATAAAGGATGCAAGGTTGCGCATTCAGATATGCTTGAGTGAAAGCGGCGCCGAGATGCTTTTAACTATATCAGACAATGGCAAGGGGATTTCAGAGGAAAACCTCAAAAAGATTGGAACACCGTTCTTTACAACCAAGGATTCGGGAACCGGCTTGGGACTCAGTGTGTGTTATAAAATTATCCAGGAACACGGAGCCCGTATTGAGGTTGAGAGTGAGGAAGATCAGGGGACAACCTTTAGAATTGCCTTCCCATGCTATGAGGAGATTAATGCATAGTTCGATAAGAGTAACTGCTGTGGAGTGCTGGTCTAAGACCGAAAGCTCTGCGGCTTTTTTTATTTTCAAACAAAATTCCAACATTCTACTATTCTATTGGCGTTATATAGTATAAATAATAAAATGTAAGTATAATAAGTACTATAAAATTCTGATCAACTCTCACCAAACTATCTGCCTCACCCAGGCTCAGTAGAGGGCAGGAATAGTATCCCTTTAAAGATTAATCTCAGAAATGTTTATAACTTGCCCACTCATCCGTTCCTCCTTATTTTTTTATAAGTGGTAAGCAAGCTTCTAACTTTTTCGTGTTTTATTTTAAATTCAGAAATGTTTATAACTTGCCCACTCATCCATTCCTCCTTAATCTTTTATGAGTGGTAAGCAAGTTTCTTACTTTTTTCCGCTATTTATACTTAATTAAGAAAATTTAATAAAATTTTTAGATTTGCTTTATGGGCAGTTTATGACTCCGGGATATCATGGATACATGGAAGTTGAATTGCTTTCAAAACAATGAATAGATGGAGGAAAAATTTATGAACAAAAAAATTCTTTTAACAGGAGTGAGTATTGCAGCGGGATGTGCCATGCTGTTTACAACAGCATTTGCCAGCATGACCGGGAATACGGGGTATGAAATCTACAAGGAGGCGGTAAAAAACACAGTAAAGGCAAAAAGCTTCACAGCTGATGTCCGCATGACCTTCAAGGATAATGGAAAGGTTATGGCGGAAATGGATTCTACGATGAAACAAAGCCATGAGGAAAGAGCAATGAGTCACATTACGAATGCAAAGGTACAGGATAAGGAAGTTAAGATGGAGACCTATGCAAATGAAGACAACGTAGTACTGAAAAAAGGCAGCAGCGATGAATATTATCTCATTAAAAACGACAAGAAAGACTTTGGAAGACACGATAGAAAGCTTAACTGTGCTGAGGATCCTGAAATGTCCAAAGCAGGAGAAGTTGTTCTGGACGCATTGGTAGGCGACCTTAAAAACTATGTATCAGCCAGCGGGAATAGTGAAGGTGGATCCGATGTAACCATTCAGTTGGAAGGCAATCAGATTCCTGCAGTAGTAAATGCACTGGCTTCACTTGGGGCTAAGGGTGCCGCCAAGGATGGAAATCGTCCCCATGCCCATGGACCTGCACCTTTTGATGAAAACTTTGATTTGCAGCCCCCGAAGCTTGTCGATGATATCAAGATCACAAAAGTGGATGTAAAGGCAAAAATAAACAAGGATAAGACCATTGAGTCCCAGATCATCACTGCAGTATTAACCGGTAAGGATGCGGAAGGAAAGTCCCACCAAATAGAATTTAGTGCAGACATGAAGCTGAAAAATGTGAACAGCACTACTGTTGACAAAGTCGACCTGACAGGAAAACAGGTAAAAGAATTGAAGCCGGAAGATATTAAGGGAGAACATAGCAGATAGTGATTCAATAAACGCAGGGGTAGGCCTCTGGGTCTATCCCTGTGAAATTCTGAAACAAATTAAGAATAAGGCAGGGTGGATAGGTATGGAAAAGGTATTGGAAGTCAATGGACTGACCAAACTCTTTAAAAACGGCAGAGGAATTCGGGATATCAGTTTTGATGTATATCAAGGGGAGATCTTCGGATTTCTTGGTCCAAACGGTGCAGGAAAGACCACGACGATGAAAATAATTACCGGCTTAAGCAGAGCAGACCGTGGATCCGTCAAGATTTTCGGATATGATGTTTTAACCCGTTTTGAAGAAGCGATGCGGAAAGTCGGATGTATCATAGAGACAGTGGAGTCCTACGAGTTTCTAAGTGCAGCTAAAAATCTAGAAATGGCCTTAAGGTATTATCCGGGTTTGGATAAGTCAAGGATTCATGAGGTGTTGGAACTCGTAGGACTGGATAAATACAAGAACGAAAAGGTAGGCTGCTTTTCTTTGGGAATGAAACAAAGGCTGGGGCTTGCCTCGGCAATTCTTTCAAAGCCGGAGCTGGTGATTCTGGATGAACCGGCAAATGGACTGGATATTGAAGGAACTGTGGATATAAGAAACATCATTACCCGTCTGGCACGTGAACAGGGGATCACATTCTTTATCTCAAGCCATATGATCCATGAGATGGAGATCACTTGCGACAGGATCGGGATTATTGAAGACGGAAGAATCATACGGACGGGAATTGTGAGGGAGCTTCTGGACCAATACAGTTCACTGGAAGACTATTTTATTACCCAGGTAAGAGAAGATAGGGGGAGGATTGCCTGATGAACAGCTTGACTGCATGTGCTGTGAATGAAACTGAAAGGATCTTTTTAAAGAAGAAAACCATGGTACTATTAATTATTACCATGTTGATTCCTGTTTTAGGAGCAATTGGCGTTGGTTTCTTTCAGAAAGGCCTGGGAATCATGCCCGTAAGCGCTTCAGAATTCTCTGTTTGGATTCTGGGCATATTTACAAATTTCTTGCTGCCGTTGTTTATCGGGATGGCGGCTGTAGATCTGTTTGCAGGTGAAATCGGAGACCGGTCCATCAAGATCACTCTTCTCAGGCCTGTCAGCAGACTTGGGATCTTTAGTGCGAAAATAATAGCTTTAGCAGCCTACATTGTTGTAAACCTGGGCATCATCTTTCTTGTATCTTCTTTCTCGACTTTTTTTCTGGAAGGTAAGGAAGGACTGATCTGGGGAATGACGAAAGGACTGTTGGCATACAATGCAGCAATACTGCCAATGCTTCTCATCGCAATCGCGGCAGTGTTTATTGCACAATTGTTTAAGAACAGCAGCGGTGCACTGGTAATACTAATTCTGATTTACTTTGGGCTCAATATTGTTTCAACTGTTTTCCCGGGGATATCCAACCTGATGATTACCTCCTATACGGACTGGCATTTGCTTTGGACTGCCGGATGGGGACAGTTGGGAAGGATATTTACTGTGTTTATGTTTATCCTTTCCTATAGTATAATATTCTTGGCATCCGGTTTTTACCTCTTTGAAAGAAGAGAACTCTAAAATGGTATCAAGAAATGATTTGTGGGGTGCAAAATGTCGATCAGATTCAGGCTTGTAATTTCATATATAGCAATGATCATCGTCCCAATTATTCTAACAGCAATCACTGCAGTAGTGATACTGGCAGTTCTCATGGGAGGGTTTAGCAAGCAGTCCAAATTTGAAAAGGACCTTTTCAGGGGATATCCCGAACGGGCGTTTAAGATGTCTGCTGAAATCGAGAAGCTATGTGAGAATGATCCGGATCAACTGAAGGATATCAATAAGCTGAGCGATCTTGACCGCCAATTGAGTACCTTGAATATCGGAATGGTAGTAAAAAATGAGCAAAAGAATATTTATACTTCTAAGATCCTGATGAACCATAAGATCCTCGGTAGGCTTTCAGACTTTAAAGACAGAGGAAGCCAGCATACGAATACCATTGAATTGGATAATAAAGTCTATGCGGTCAACCAGCAGGATTTGAGATTCTCGGACGGAAGCAAGGGAAGCATCTATCTTATCGCAGATATCAGTCTGATAGGGCAATTTACCGTAATGTATTTTTCCTCACTGGGATGGGCAGTCCTCATCATTCTGATTCTCACAAATGGTGTGATTACTTATTTGGTCTCCAGAAGCATCATCAAGCCGCTGGGTAAACTCAAATACGGTGCAGAGCAGATTAAGGAAGGCAACTTGAATTTTAACCTGGAATGCACGTCCAGAGACGAGATCGGGCAGGTTTGTACTGCCTTTGAAGAGATGCGGCAAAAACTCAAAGATTCCATTGAGATGCAGCTGCAGTATGATGAAAATCGGAAGGAGCTTATCTCAAATATCTCCCACGACTTGAAGACACCCATTACCTCGATCAAGGGGTATGTGGAAGGCATCCTGGACGGGGTGGCTGATTCCCCCGAAAAGATGGATAAGTATATCCGGACTATTTACGCAAAAGCAACAGACATGGATCGGCTGATTGAAGACTTGTTCCTGTTTTCCAAACTGGATTTGAAAAAGCTGCCTTTCAATTTTGAAAAGGTAGAACTCTTAAAATATTTTGAAGATTGCATTGAAGAAATGAGTTTTGACCTTGAAAAAAGAGGGATTCAACTGGACTTGAAACAGAATGGCTCAGCCGATACGGAAATTGTTGCAGACCGTGAAAAGCTGAAAAGAGTCATCAATAATATAGTTGGTAACGCGGCGAAATACATGGACAAAGAAAAAGGACTCATCACCATTGGCCTGATGGAAGATGCGCAGAATGTGACGGTAATGATTCAGGATAATGGGCCGGGGATCAGTCAGCAGGATCTGCCGATGATCTTTGAGCGATTCTATAGGGCGGATTCCTCCAGAAACACTTCCACTGGAGGAAGCGGACTGGGACTGGCCATTGCAAAGCAAATCATCGAAGGCCATGAAGGTAAAATTTGGGCAGAAAGTGAAGAAGGAAAGGGGACGAGAGTCTACTTTACCTTAAAACGGGTGTGATCGCTAGATATTTTTCTTTCCTTAACGAATACAAGACAGGGGATTAAACCATGAAAAAGATTCTCATCATCGAAGACGAAACCAGTATTGCAGAGCTTGAGAGAGATTATCTCGAAATCAACGGTTTTTCCGTGGCTCTGGAGCAGACAGGGGATGCGGGGCTGAAACGGGCGAAAACAGAAGAATTTGATCTTATCGTCCTGGATCTGATGCTTCCAAAGGTGGATGGCTTTGAGATCTGCAGGCAAATACGGAATGACAAGGACGTACCCATCTTGATGGTTTCAGCGAAAAGGGAAGATATTGATAAGATCCGAGGTCTAGGGTTAGGTGCCGATGACTATATCACCAAGCCCTTCAGTCCGGGGGAACTTGTCGCCCGTGTGAAAGCGCATATTGCACGATATGAACGATTGCGCGGGGGCAGAGAGCCGAAGAATGATATTATCTCGATTCGGGGCTTGCGCATCGATAAATCCGCCAGAAGGGTCTATGTAAATGAAGCAGAGGTGGTATTCACGACCAAGGAATTTGATTTGCTTGTCTTTCTTGCGATGAACCCCAACAGGGTTTTCAGTAAGGAGGAACTGTTTGATAAAATTTGGGGAATGGATTCCTTTGGGGACATTGCCACAGTCACTGTTCATATTAAGAAAGTTCGTGAAAAAATAGAAATGGACACCTCGAACCCTCAGTACATTGAGACGATTTGGGGAGCAGGTTACCGTTTTAAAGTATAGCGTGAAAAAGAGATGAAAGTCTCTTTTTTTGTGCCTATTCCAGAGGAATCATATGAACTGGCTTTAATGTTGGGGAATCCTATTATATAATGGACATAGCTGTTGAAAATATGCAGCGTAGTGAGCACTATAAGTCTTTATTGTACTTTTGGAGGCCTATCTGGCTTTTATGGGATAGAGCCAGAGCCAAAAGTGTATGACTATTAACAAAGTGAAAGAAAGATAATAGGGTAAAGCAGCATATGAGAGTGAAAGAACTAATGGAGATCGCCGTAAAATCAGGGGAGATTCTTCTGAAAAGCGGAGCTGAAATCTACAGGGTAGAGGATACCATTATAAGAATCTTTGGGGCCTATGGCGTTCAGTGTGAAAGCTTTGTGCTGCTTTCAGGCATCTTTTTATCCGCTGAAGGAGAGGACGGTCAAGTGGTGACACTGGTTAAGCGCATTAAAGGCCACACCATCGACTTGTCCCGGATTGAATTGGTCAATTCTTTCTCAAGAAACCTACAGGAGAATCCACTGGAGTATGATGATGCCAAGAAAGCCTTGCATACCATTGAAAACAGGCATCGGTACAGTTTCCCAACCAGATTGGCTGTTGCGGGAGCAAATGCCTTTGTTTATACACTAATTTTTAAGGGGAATGCGTATGAAGGTCTGGTAGCTTTACTGATCAGTCTCCTGATCTATGCCATCAAGGAGAAAATTTCTGAGATCGGATTTTTTCAGTTTTTTGAGTTCTTTGTATCCGGGTTGATTGCAGGAGCATTAAGCTTTTCTGCTTCCATGCTGTTTCCCTCGCTCAACCTTTATAAAGTAATTATCGGCGCCATCATGATTTTGGTACCGGGAGTTGCAATCACTAACGGTATCAAGGATGCGTTATATGGGGATACGGTCTCAAGCTTATACAGAATATCTGAAGCCCTGTTCATTTCTGTTGCAGTCGGTTCCGGAGTAGCACTGGCCTTAACCGTTGGGTTTAACCTGACATAAACCAAGGGGATAAACGTATGATAGAATTGGTACTTGCTTTTTTCGGAAGCTTGCTTCCGGCGGCACTTTTCAATGTAAACAAGAAACATTTTATTTGGGTGGGACTGTCCGGTTCTGTAGGTTGGTTTGCATACTCCGGGGTATTGAATCCTTCAGAGCAGGTGATCCTCTCAACCTTTGCAGGTGCCGCTGCAGTAGGAATTTATAGTGAGATAATGGCCAGAGCCTTAAAGGTGCCGGCAACGGTATTTTCCATATCCGGGATTTTCCCTCTGGTACCCGGTATTGGCGCATATAATACGGTGCAGCTGATCGTTGAAAACAAGCTGAGTGAAGCCGCAGGAAAAGGAATTGAGACCCTGGCCAGTGCAGGTGCCATTGCATTGGGAATCATGCTGATATCCGCCATGTTCCGGGTAGTAGGGAAAGCAAGAGTCCAAAAAGCAGAATAGTTCGTGATCAATAATAAGAACTTTTTGTATGAACAATAAAAAAACAGCAGGCTGACATGTTGCCTGCTGTTTTGCACTATTACCTTTTGAAAATCTGTAAATCACCGGATGAGGAATGGGCTGTAATATTACTGCCGCCATTTCCGGCTTTGGCACGAACTTCATGACGATTCTTAATGTTTTGGGTCAATGGGAAGTTTGTTTCGAAATCTCCGGAAGATGTATCAAATTGAACGTCAAACTCAGCATTTTCAGGGAGCCTTAGTTTTACCTCGCCAGAAGATGTATTGGAATTGATATTGCCGGCTAGTTTTGAAAAATCTACATTAATATCTCCTGAAGAAGTATTTACACTCATGTTTCCAGTCAAGTCAACATCCGATGCATCCAGTTTTCCTGAGGATGAATTGAATCTCAATCCTCCTGAGAACCCTTTTACGGTAAAGTCTCCGGAGGAAGTATTCAATTCAGCGTTCTTGGTATTCAGGGAAGCAGCATGCAGGTTTCCTGAGGAGGAGCTGAAGTTAAACCTGTCAAAGCTTAATCCGTCAACATTGACATCACCTGAAGAGGTGCCAAGTTCCAGGCTGCCGGCATAGCTTTTGGGAACATATAGATCCAGCTTGAGTTCCTGGTTGGTGAAATTAAACCCAATGCTAATATTAACTTTGTGTTTTTCACGAACTACCAGTCTGCTGCCGTTGAGGCCGACTTCCAGTTCCGGTGCGGTTTTTCCCGCCATACCCCGGAAATACCCATGGTAATGTACCTTGACGGCATTGGTATCTACAGGAATTACATTGATATTGGTACTCGATGTGCTGATGGACATATCCTTAATATCCGCCGCGTTAAATTCCTTTTCAATGTTGATATCCTGATTACCTGTTTTGCCGGCGCTTTTGACAAATACACTGCCCACACCTTTTACGCTCATAATGGATCCTGCGATCAGGAAAGAGACGATCATGATTCCAAAGAGCCATAATACTATTTTTCTTACATCAAAATTTCTGTTCATACACAATACCTCCTACTTTCTTGTAATTATATCCATGTTCCACTTGAGATACTTGACGGTTCCCTTATAAAAGAACTTCGCCAGGTAGCAGCAACCGATGAACATTAATAAACCCAGACAGGTTGTTCCTATTGACATAAAAACTGCAACCACCGGACTTACATCCATTGCAATAAAATCCGGGAATGCAGGAGCAAGGAATACTACCAGCAGCGTTCCAAGACCACCTACTGTGACGCCAAGGGCAGCTGCAAAGAAAACGATCAGGGCTCCGACCAGGCCCATAAAAGGTCCGAATACAAATACCAGATTAAAGAAACCCAAACCTACTGTTGCCAGTACTGCTTTAAATATGTTGCCGGCAGAAGTATTCGTTGCTGCCTGATTGATGCTGAAATCAGCCTTGAACTGACGGGCAATGAATCTGGGATCACCAAGGGACGCAGCAATTTCCTCCTCTGATTTGCCGTCTTCCTGCCCTATGCGGAAGTGTTCTTCGTAATCATAGAGAATCTCTCCCTTCTCAGCTTCAGGCATGCTTGCAAGATTGTTTTTCAGTGTGGTAAGAAATTCATGCTTATTCACGTTCGTTGGCCTCCTTTACTATCTTATTAACGCCTTCAACAAATGAAAACCATTCTTTTTCAAGTTCCACTTTGGTGCTTGCACCGAGATCCGTAAGCTTGTAATATTTTCTCGGCGGTCCCTCCTGGGATTCTTCCAGGTAGGTGGTGAAGTAACCTTCATCCTTGAGTCTTTTAAGTAACGGGTAAATGGTGCCTTCTGAGATTAATATATTTTTTGATATCTCATTTACGAGTTCATAGCCGTAGCAGTCTTTCTTAAAGAGCATCGACAATACGCACAACTCGAGTACGCCCTTTTTGAATTGAATGTTCATACTTTTCTCCTTTCCTTGCAGTTCTGTAGAGTAAATATTTTCCTCACATCATCATAATATCACAAGCTACCTTAGAATGCAAGGTACTAAATATAATTTTTTAGCTTTTTAAAAAAGGTACCGTGTAAAGCCTGCTATAAACTATAATACGGCACTATAAAGGAAAAGTATGATCAAAATAAAGCAAAATATAAGAGAAATTTTCCATATAGGGTAGAAAATACGCAGAATTTAACATAGGCATTCGATATAATTCAAATATAAACAAGATGAAGTTACTATTATAAAGTTCTCCATTGCTCAGGATGGTATAGATGACGACGGATATAAACAATATTGAAGCTGAAATGAATAAATCGGAGTTCAGAAAGTCCATTCTCCTGTTTTCGGGACCAATTGTAGCGGAGTTGATGCTGATGTCCCTGATCTCCATCGTCAATCTTTCCATGGTTGGGCATTTGGGGGCTTATGCCATCAGTGCCATAGGCCTGACAAGCCAACCGGTTTTCATCAGTGTCGCAGTGTTTCAATCCTTTAATGTAGGGGCAACTGCCCTGGTGGCGAGATTTATCGGAGCTAGGGAAAATGAAAATGCTAAAAAAGTAGTTGTTCAGACGATGATGATGGCCGTATTGTCCGGTATCATCCTGGCTTTTATCAGTTTCCTTTATTCAAAAGAAATCGTTGTCCTTATGGGGGCAAAGGCAGATACCGTTGAACCTGCTGCCATGTACATGCGTTACATGTCCATAGGCATGCTGTTTCAGGCGATACCTACTGCGGTAGCCTCCATTCTCAGAGGAGCAGGTGAATCAAAGGCACCCATGCAGTTCAATGTAGTTTCAAATATAGTGAATGCCGCTGGCGGCTATATGCTGATTTATGGATTTTGGATCTTCCCGGAGCTGGGGTTGGAGGGAGCCGCAATTGCTGCAACCCTTGCAAAGCTTGTTGCTTGTGGGATGTCCATCTATGCTTTGTTTACTTGTGGCCTTCCGGTAGCCATATCTTTTAAGGATCAACTCAGGCTCGATGGTGTGATGCTGAAAAGAATCATGCGTATTGGTATATCCGCAGCAGGAGAGCAGCTTGCGGTGCGGATCGGTTTTCTTTTATATACCAAGATGATTGCTGACCTGGGGACCACTGCTTTTGCTGCCCACCAGGTTTGCTTGGGCATCACCGGATTGGCTTCCAATGCGGTCATGGGATTCTCTACAGCTGCCAGTTCCTATACAGGCAGAAGCCTTGGGGCGAAGAGACCCGATCTGGCTGAGAAATACTGTGATGAAATCAGGAGGATGGGGTTTGTTTTATCCATAACCATTGGAACCGCCTTCTTCTTTTTTGGTTATCAGATTTCAAGGTTGTTTACCCCGGATGCGTCTGTCCTGGCAATGGCGGCTTTAGTGCTTAAGATTGCAGCATTCATCACCCCGCCCCAAAATTCTTTAATGATCATATCCGGGAGCCTTCGAGGAGCCGGGGATACAAAATGGCCGTTGGTGAATGCCCTGGTGGGCACGATATTTACCAGGCTGACACTTGCGTATATTCTGGTGAAGTATTTCCACTTAGGGATTGCAGGTGCTTGGACAGCTGCATTGATAGACCAATCCATCCGATCGGTTTTAATGCTGTATCGGTATAAAAATGGAGGGTGGAAGCAGCTGGCGGTATAAAACTGGGCAAAGTTTGGATGGGGAGCTTAAGCAAATAAAAAGTGCACTCCGAGTTCGGAATGCACTTTTATATACTCACAGGTGATCATTGATTTTATATCTTGAACTTACTGATTGCTGACTGAAGCTGACGGGAGGTTTCACCAAGCCGGAGAGCAAAGGAGGATAGATCTTCAATGCTGGAGTGCTGTTCCTGGGTAGAGGCAGTTACCTGTTCAGCAGAGGCAGCTGTTTGTTGTGAGACGGCGGATATATTTTCGATGGATTGCATCGTGGCTTCTTTATAGTGTTCCATCTCATCTACACTGGTCATGATTGCCTTCATTTCATTTACAAGGTCATCCATGGAGTAAGAAATTACTTTAAAAGCAGAAATTGCATTTTCAAGAGCCGTACCCTGTGATTTTAGAATTTCATCCGTAGAAACTGCTTTTTGAACCGTTAAGGCTGTTTGTGCCTGAGCATCTGCAATGATTTTGGCGATTTCTTTTGCAGCGTCCATGGATTGCTCAGCTAATTTTCTTACCTCGTTGGCTACCACGGCGAACCCTTTTCCCATCTCACCGGCTCTGGCTGCTTCAATGGTTGCATTTAAGGCAAGAAGGTTGGTCTGGTCAGCGATGTTAGTGATGACTTTGATGACCTTTCCGATGGATTGGGAATGCTGCCCCTGGGCTTGAATATCATACAAAATTTCTCTGGTGATGGAGGTCGTATCCTGGATTTTGCTGCTGAGTTCTTTAATACAGGAGACTCCCTGTTGCGTGGATTTGGTTGTACTTTCTGTTAGGCCCTCGATTTTATTTGTAATGATAGATAATTGGTTGATCTTGGCGGAAAGTTCGCTCATCTTTTTGACACTCTGTTCCGCTTCAGAAGCTTGCAGATTTGCACCTTCGGTTATTTCCTGAATGGATTTGATGACTTCCTGCGACGTTGCCGAAACATGTTGTGAATCCGTGGAGACCGTGATGGCTGAGTTCGCGACTTCGTTTGCAATGGAGGAGGTTTGCTCAATCAGCTGACGCATATTTTGAATCATTGAGTCGATACTCTTTGTAAGGATACCCAACTCATCTGTTCTGTTGGAGGAAGTACTGGCAGTCAGGTCTCCTGTGGCGGCTTTCCCGGCAACAGTGATAATTTTGTTGATGGTACTGCTCAGACCATTAGCAACTAATATTCCTATCACAACAGCCACTGTGACAGCGAGAAGTACAACAATTAGCGTTGTTATCTTGATTTTGTTCGCACCGGATAAAAGCTCACTTTCGGGAATCATACCGACAAGGGTAAAGCCTGCCGCTTTCAGCTTGGAATATACCATGAGGCTGCTTTTACCATTATATTTGACAACTTGTGAATTAGCATCCAGCGGGTTTTTAATGATTTCTTCAAAGAATTTCTGCTTTGAGAAGGAGATCAATCTTTCATCCGCATTGTTTTCCTTTTTTTCAGATGTGGCGATGGTGCTGAAATCAATACCATCGGGACTGACGAAATGAATTTCGCTTCCCTTGCCCAGTGTGATCCCCTTTAAAGTATTTGTGATTGCTTCAGATTTTAATTCTACAGTCAATACACCTATAACTTCTCCCGTTGAGACACTTTTAAGAACCCTGGAGCATAAGATGACACTGCCTTCATTTGCATAAGTAAGACCCGATGACAAGGTAATTTTCTCGAAGTTCCCAAACCAAACAATCTGTCCGTCGGATTCAGCAAGCTTTTTATAATAATCAGTGTTTTTTAATTGTTCAAGTTTAAAGAGATTATTAAAAGAGGGAGAGCCGACTATAATGTTGTTTTCTACTCCTAGGATGGAGATTGAATTAAGATTGTTGTTGGAAAAATGAAGCGAATTGATGAAGGCTTCTATCTTCTTAAGTTTATCAATGGACTCAATCGAAAGATCTCCAGATTCATTTTTTGAGAAGAAATCCTGGACATCCTGGTTGGAAAAAATTTGGTCGGAGGCGGACTTAACACTCCCTAAAACAAGCTGAATATATTCATTGGTACTCTTCATCGTTTGTTGTGTTGAAGAAGTTGTAGAGCTCCGGACAGTTTGTGCAGCTGTATTATAGGATACCAGCCCTAAAATGACGATGAAAAGGACAGGAACCAAAAAACACAGAACAAGTTTGACACGGATACTCTTGGCAATAAAGGCGGGGTTAAAGCTTTTTGCAGTTTCTATAAAATTTCTGATTCGTTTCAATGAATTCTTCAGCAATTTCATCAAACCTCTTTCCTTTTTAACATTGTATTCAGTTATGCTACGGAAAAATAGAAAATGAAGAAAAATTACGTAATATTATGTAATATTTGACATAAAAAGAAAAAATCCTTTAAATATGTAAAAAAATAAGTAAAAAATTTGTTTGCTATTTTATCAAAAGATTAAATAAAGGTATTAGGTTGAAAGAAATAAATCTTAGCACAGGGCTGCGATACTACAGCATAGACACAATTGAAAAATATGTGTTACATTAGAGAAAACGCGCTAATCTATAAAGTGTCCAAAAGCTATTCATAACTTCTACACCTTCAGCTAAAAGTAAAAAAACTATATGAAAATGTAAAGATATCGTAAATATTTCTTATACCATTTCATCTATCTGTTTATCGAGCGTATCAATCTGCCTTTTCAAGCTGGAAAAACAGTGTTATTGCGATTCATACTCCTAAAAAAGGACTCCAAGCAAGCCATGTAAAAAATCTATAAAAAATGTAGAAAGTGTCATGTAGTAATCCAATCCTGAATTATGTAACATTAAATTACAAGGGCCCAATACTTTTAGGAGAGATCCTCATGAATGCAAACGTAACACAAATATCCGAACAGAATGTGCAGGTTGTGAAAAAGCCCGGCGAACTGCGAAGCAAATTCAATCGGCAAAAAGCGGTTTTGCTGTTATTGGTTCCGGGTTTGATCTGGTACCTGATTTTCAAATATGCACCGATGATGGGGGTGTTGGCGGCTTTTACCGATTATGGGACAAGGGCGGACATTTCATTTATCGGGATTGAAAACTTTCAGCAATTATTTTCGTCTCCCGGATTCTGGGGGGCATTTCGCAATACCTTATTGATCAGTTTTTATAACCTAGTGTTTTATTTTCCGCTTCCAATCATCCTGGCGCTGCTGATGAACGAAATCTTCCGGGTACGGTTGAAGCGGCTGATACAGTTTGTTGTATACATTCCCCACTTTTTCTCCTGGGTTGTCATTGGTGCCATCTTCTCAATGATGCTTTCACCCAGTGAAGGATTTGTTAACCAATTGATCATGGCCTTAGGGGGAGAATCCATCTACTTCATGGTGGATCCAAAATGGTTCCGAAGCATTCTGGTAGCATCGTACATGTGGAGAGATGTAGGATATGGGACCATCATCTATATCGCAACCATATCCACCATCGATGTTCAGTTGTATGACGCCGCAACCGTGGATGGAGCAGGGTACTGGGGAAAATTGTGGTACGTCACGCTTCCGTCGATTAAGGGAACGATCGCTACCGTACTTCTTCTGACAGTCGCAAGAATACTTCTGGTGTTTGAACAGGTGCTCGTTATGTATGTACCTCCTGTATACAGTGTAAGTGAAGTATTGACAACCTATTCCTTTACAGAAGGATTGCTGAATGGAAATATCGGATATGCGACTGCGATCAGCTTGTTCACAGCGGTCATCAGCACGATCCTGGTAATCGGTTGCAACAAAGCCAGCAAGAAATTCTTGGATGAGAGCATTCTATAATATGGAAGAAGGTGATGAATACAATGGCAAGTTATGAGAGCAGCTTTTTAAAAGTAAGTCTTGGAAGAAAAGTATTTATAGTGATCAATAGCATCATTCTCCTGCTTGTTTGCCTCACTGTGATTGTGCCGCTGATCCTGGTTATTGTGACTTCTGTATCTCCGGATGAGATTGTAGCAAGACAAGGGTATGTATTGATTCCAGCCTCAATCACGTTCGCGAACTATCTGTCGATTTTTAACAGCGGCTATATGCCTGCATTTTATAATTCCTTGTTTGTAACGATATGTGCGACCGTGGTCTCGATGATCATGACGCTGATCATGGGGTATGCACTGGCCCAAAAGGATTTGTTGGGCAAAACCTTCTTTGTACGGTTCGTGGTTGCGACCATGGTTTTGGATGCAGGGATCATCCCGTTCTATCTTGTTGTCCGGCAGTTGGGCCTGATCGATAGTTATTTGTCCCTGATCATTCCGGCGGCAATTTCGACGTATAACCTTATTCTGGTTAAAAACTATATTGCTTCCATTCCTGAAAGCCTGATCGAATCGGCCAGATTGGATGGATGTTCTGAAATGGGAACGCTGATTAGGATTGTCATTCCTGTTTCAATTCCTATCATAGCAGCGGTAACTCTTTTCTATGCAGTACACCATTGGAATACGTACTTTCAGGTGGTTATGTTTATCAACGACAGCAGCAAATACACGCTGCAGGTATTGTTGAGACAACTGATTTTCCAATCCGAATCGGCGGTATCTTCCCATTCGGCATTGAACAACTTCAAAATGGCAGTAATGATCATGACCATGCTGCCGGTTCTGATACTCTATCCGTTTATTCAGCGGTATTTCATATCAGGAATTATGCTCGGTTCCGTAAAGGGCTAATAAATTTGAATGATAAAATGCCAAAAAGACTGCGCATTTTGTTATAATAATAAAAATGAGAGGGGTTAGGAAATATGTTTAAGGCTAGAAAGCTGATAGTACTGTTGCTGGCAGTTGCTTTAGCAGTCACTATGTTTGCTGGATGTGGTTCCAAATCTGCTGACACCACTGAGAAAAAGGAAACGTCAAAAGAAGCGGAGAAACCTAAAGAAAAAGTAAAATTGTCCTTCTGCTTGTCTCAAAATGGTTGGGGCGGCGAAGCGGTTGACCCTGAACTGATGGCAGAAGTGGAAAAGGTCATTGAGGAAAAGACCAATACGGATCTGGAAGTTATTGCACCCCCACAGAGCAGCTATAATGAAAAGCTCAATGTTATGCTTTCTTCCGGTCAGATTCCTGACATTTTCGCTGTGAGAAAAGCTATGGACAACATGCAGGTTTATGCAGCCAGAGGATATACCATGCCCTTGGATGATTTGTTGAAAAAAGCTCCTGATATCACCTCACAGATAGATAAAAAGTATATGGAATATGTAACAGTTGGAGGCAAGGTTCATGGTGTACCTATGTATGTTCCGATGACAAAGAACCTCTGGCTGAGAAAAGATATGATGGATAAGTATGGTGTTAAGCTGTCAGAAACACCGACTACCGAAGAATTCTATAATGAAATGAAGAAGATGGCTGACAAGGGAATCGTACCGTTCACATTCCCTAAATTCCTTGACAACTTGCCTTTCTTTACAAATCCTTTCGGCGCATACTTTGGAATCGGCCAGAACAAAGACGGTAAATTCTATGATGGTTTCAACACTCCGGAAATGAAGGAAGCGTTAACCTATATCAATAAGCTGTATAAAGATAAGATCTGGGATAAGGAATTCCTTACTAACGAAAATGCAAAGATCAGAGAAATGCTCTACTCCGGTAAAGCAGCATCCACCATTGACTACTTCAACAGATTCATTTATTTTGCTGCAGAAAGTGAAAAGATCAAGGCGCCTACAGAATTTGTTCCGATTTATGAATTGAAAGGTCCAAAGGGTCAGGGCGGAAATCACAATGAAGCGATTAATGACGTTCTGGCGATCTCAGCAAAATCCAAAGTAGCTGAAAGAGCATTGGAAGTAATCAAATATTATGTGTTCAGTGAAGAAGGCGTAAAACTCAGAATTCTTGGTGTTAAAGATAAGCACTATACAATTGATAATGGTGTAGTAAAAGCTACTGATAAAGCTAAGAATTCAGGTTATAAATGCGATGTTAACCAATTCTTCCTCTACTACCCGAAGGTAAAGGATTATGGCTTCAAGTGGGATGCAACTACAGAAAAATTGCTTCCGCAGCAGCTGAAGGTAAACGAAGAAGTGAACAAACACCTTGGTCCAAGGTATGTTGTTCCGGGTGGAAAGTCTGCCTTGTATGACAAGAATCAGCCGGCATACAAGAAGAAGATCGAGGAAATTGCATCCAAGATTATCATGGGTTCCATCACTGTTGATAAAGGATATGCTGAATATGAAGCATTCTGGAAGAGCATCAACGGGGATGAAATGCTCAGCCAGTTGAACAAATAAGCGATATTTCATGATTACAGGGTAGGGGGAAGTTCCCCTATCCTGTAATTTATTTTAGGGCTTTTCCCTTTGCTTTATCAGCCAACTGCTTTCATAAAACACCTTTGCCATGTCCGATGATTTATTGTATGATTAAAGTGTAGTAAAAAACAGCCAAATGCATTTCAATATTTCAGTTCAGGGTGAAATAAAATCAATCTGTTTTCTCAGCTCCACTCAGGAGGTTAATAATGCTCAACCGCGTAAAAAACAAACAAGGTAAAAATGATTATAAGATATTTGCAACCAAAAAGAAGATTATCGCTTACTTCTTTATCATCGTTGTAATCGTGTTTTTTATCTTCAATTCGGTCTTTTACAGGTTATATTCTTCCAACATCCGTCAGATTGTAATCAAGGAAAGCAAAAGCAGTGTCATAAAAACCCGTGAATATGTGGACATGATTCTCGAAAGCATGGAATATACGGCTGATGTAGCCCAGAATAATTCACTGATTCAAAGACGCCTTGACTCCGAACTGGAGGAGAATCCGGAGTATTATACCATGAACAAGGAGATTGTAGAGGCCTTGCAGGGGATTGTTACCAATACCGTAAGCAGAGTTGCCTCCATCGACCTGTTTATCAAAAAAGAGGGTAAACTAATTACCTCTGATTACGGCATGTTCTCAAGTCTTGAGGAATCCAGCAGAGATTACTTCACTCAACTCCAGCAGAGCAGTGCAAGGTTTGCTTTTACAGACAATTACAGAAAAAAACTAAATTTTATGTCCAATCGAAATTATGAGCAGGTTACGCTGGTTCGGCCGTTGTACATATTGTCCAAGGGATCAAAAGCCGGCGTAGTAGCCATTAACCTGGATAAATACGAGTTAAAAACAATCATTCAGGGAAACCCTGATTCCAGCAGCATGATTCTAGACAGTGAAGGCAACAGGATTATTGGCGTTTTCTCAGAGAAGCACCAGAATTCAGTCGCTCAGATTGAAGGATTCAAGACGCTGATGAATAAAGACAGCGGTGAATTGCTCTGCAATATCAATGGGGAAGAATATGTTTTAGTCTATGAGACCTCTGAATACTCCGGATGGAAGTTTGTTTCGGTGGTGCCCGCCAATACCTCCACCCAGCAGATGTCGGAACTGAGAGACTATATCCTGATGCTGTTTCTTTTGATGAATACCATTACGGCACTGATATTGATTATTCTTCTTTCGGAGAAGGTCTACAGAAAATTGAAAAAGCTGATCCTTTCCATGAAGGAAGTTGAAAAGGGTAATTTTAATATTAATATCCAGCATAATGAAAAAGACGAATTCGGATACATGTACGCCAGCTTCAACAGTATGGTGAACAGAATCAAGACCCTATTCGGAGAACTATACGAACAGAAGCTCCTGCAGAAGGATGCGGAACTAAAGCTCCTGCAGTCGAAAATCAACCCGCACTTTATTTATAACATTTTTGATAACATGAACTGGCTCATCCAGCTGGAACGGTACAGCGAACTGGAAGTTCTTGTGGATTCCGTGTCCGGCTACTTTAAAAAAAGCCTCAATGCTGGAAAGGATTTTATTACAGTAGCGGATACCATGGAGCAGTTGAAAAACTATGTTCAGATCCAAAGAATCCGTTTCAGGAATCGTTTTGAGTGTACTTTTGACTTTGATGATGAGATCATGGATATGTTGATCCCCAATTTTATGCTGCAGCCACTGGTGGAAAACGCTATTTGCCATGGGATTGAGCCAAAGCCGGAGGAAAGTCTGATCCAGGTGAAAGGGATAAAGATTGAGGACAGAGTATTTTTCACCATTGAAGACAATGGGGTTGGAATCAATCCGGATACTCTTGAAAATATTGCACACTTTCTTGAGGGTGGAAAAACGGAAGCAGACAACTATTACGCTCTGGCAAATATCAATAAGCGTATTAAGCTGCATTACGGTGAGGAGTATGGCCTCACTGTCAGAAGTACGCAGGGGGCGGGGACCAAGGTGACAATTATCATACCTGCAAATGCTGTAAATGTGCCGGAGGAAATCTTATGTTGAGAATGATTATTGCGGATGACGAACAGATCATATTGGACGGATTGAAGGAAAGCATTGACTGGAAAAGCTTTGAGATCGAAGTAGTGGGCGCTGCGCACAACGGGATTGAGGCCTTGGAGATGGTACGGAACCTTTGTGCGGATATCGTGATCACCGATATAAAAATGCCTGGTCTTAATGGTCTTGAGCTCTTGAGAGAAGTCAAGAAACTGCGTCCTGAAGTCCAGATGATTCTGATCAGTGCTTATGAACAGTTTGACTTTGCCCAAGAAGCGATTTCACTGGGGGTTCTATCCTATATCACCAAGCCTCTTAAAAAGCAGAAAGTCATTGAGGAGGTCTTGAAAGCAAGGGATAAAATCCTTCAGGAAAGACTGGAAAAGGAGAATAAAAGCAGGCTGGAAGAGCTGTATAACAGTAATTTGCCCATATTGAGAGAGCATTATCATAACAGTCTGATTATGGGAAAAACCAGACTGAGCGGTGATTATAAGAAGCAGTTTGCAACATATGGCATTGACATCGATGAAGGTCCTACCGGGGTTTTTGTATGTACAATAGACAATCTGGAAGAAACTTCGGAAGAATTCTTTGAAAAGAGCACCCAGATCCTCCACCTTCGGATTGCTGAGATGATCAAGGAGCTGCTGCCAACTTGTTATAAAAGAACCATCTTTCAAAGCTATAACAGCGAAGTCGTGACAATCTTTAATGCCTCTTCTGACCGTGCAGCTACCATCAAGGACATCACACTCACGGCAGAAACAATTAAAAATACCATGCGGCGTGATACAATGATATCTGTAAGTGCCGGAGTGGGGAGGATTTACCCTTCGTTGAAGGATGCCTCCCTTTCCTATCAGGAAGCGGTTAAGGCTCTAAATTACAGGCTTGTTTACGGAAATAATGCCGTTTTGTACATTGATCATTTAGAAATGAAAGAGATGAAGCATGCCCACTTGTTTATTGACTTAAGCGAGATCCTGACCAACGTCCAGAACGTGCTGTCGACAGGAAAAGCGGAGGAAGTACTGAAGCTGATTGACAGTAAGATTTCGCAGCTGATCAAGTGCAAAAGCATTCCCTATTATTATATTCAACAGGTTTACTGCCATCTGCTGTCTGTTCTGCTGAGAACGATTTATGAAATGAATATTCTCCCTGAGCAATTATATGATACTCCGGTACACTTGTACGGAGAGTTATTCAAGAAACAAACCTTGGAGGAAGTTGAAAAATGGTACAGCGATCTTGTAGCAAGAGCGTGTGCTGCCATTAATGACAAAAAAACTGCCCGGTCCAGCAATGTCATTCATTCCGCTGTAGAGTATATTAAGAAGCATTGCAATAAGGATATTTCGCTGGGAGAGGTTGCGGAACACGTTAATTTGAACCCGTCGTACTTGAGCCGAATCTTTAAGGAGGAAACCGGGATTCAGTTTGTAGAGTATGTACGGAATGTGAAGATGGAAATGGCCAAGGAACTTTTGAAAAACAGTACGAAGAAGATCTATGAGATCTGCGAGGAACTGGGATATCAAAATGTGCAGTACTTCTCGACGATATTCAAGAATACGGTTGGGATCACTCCGCTGGAGTTTAAAAAGATGGGGAAGTAGAAGGGGGACAGTCCTTCTTTAATTGATATGTTGGTTTTGATGGTTTGAATCTTTTAAGAATTAGGGAAACGACTTTTATTTGTTGGGGACAGTCCTGTACTAATTGATAATTTTTCTATTTATATAGCTTGTCTTGTTATTTCTATAGAATAAAGATCATTTTTTGCAAATTGTAGAGGAATGTCCCCGGTGCTTTGAAAAGATAGGAATTTGAGAATGGAGTGAAGTGAATGAGACTAGGGGTTCGTGCTCATGATTTTGGAAAACTACCAGTAGAAGAACTGGCTAAAAAAATATCTCAAAAGGGCTTCCGCTGTATTCAGTTGGCGCTTTCGAAATCGATTGCAGGTCTGGAAGCGGGTCTTGGAAGACTAAACCCGGGAATGGCGTATCATATAGGGAAAACCTTTGATCGGTACGGAATACAGATTGCGGTCCTTGGATGCTACATCAATCCTGTTCATCCGGATAAGGAAGAAAGAAGGCTTCAAATTGAGCGGTTTAAGGAGCATATCCGGTATGCGCGGGATTTCGGATGTAGTGTTATCGCAACTGAGACAGGTTCCCTAAATGCGGACTTTTCTTTTCACCCTGAAAACCACGGGAAAAATGCTTTTCGGATTTTACTGGAGAGTGTAAAGGAGCTAGTGGAGGAAGCCGAAAAATTTGGAGTCTTTGTGGGGATTGAGGGGGTGACCCGCTATGTTACACAGTCACCGGAGAGGGTAGCCAGGGTTCTTCAAGAGATTCAATCCAACCATTTGCAGATCGTATTTGATCCCGTCAATCTGATTTCCATAGAGAATTATGAAAATCAGGAGAAAGTGATTTGTGATTCCTTTGACATGTTTGGTGATCGAATTGTTGCGCTTCATGCAAAGGATTTTGTGATTGAGGAGCAGGTGGTCCGCTCAGTCCAAGCAGGAAAAGGTCTGCTGAACTATGAGCTTTTGTTTGGGCTGTTGAAGCAGAGGAAGCCCTACTGCAATATCCTCATGGAAGATGCAAAAGTTGATATCATGGATGAGGGGATTGCATATTTAAAAGGGATCTATGAAAGGGTTTGAAGAATAATGCCGTAATTTTCAATACCCTCTATCAATACTTTTGGTAGAGGGTATTTACTACTCCTCAGTACATGAAATGAATACAACTTTTTTGGAATTCTTCACCTGAAAGGCGGCTCCTTCATGCCCCTTGATGGTTACATGACTGAAACTCACGTCCTTTACGTTGCAGCAAAAGAAACCCATCTTGACTACTGGATCAACACCGTTCATCATGGCGGGTATTCCCGGAATTGCATCTTCAGCCATAGAAATGGAAATATGATCAAAGGAAAGATCTTCAATGGGCATCTCGGAAAGTCCATAAATAAAAGCTGCGGCAGCATGAGCATTCTTTGCAGTGATGTTGCTGAAATGGATACTTCTGAAAACAGGAGTTGCCTCTGTAATAGGGTAGGGAGCCTTATCCCAAACAATCTGTTCCTTTCCGCCTTCACCGCAGAAGTAATATTGGTGCATGACAATGGGGCACATGACGTCCTTCATCACCAGGTTATTGATTCTCAGATCCTCAACGATCCCGCCTCTACCTCTTCGTGTCTTGAGTCGGATACCTCTATCCGTTCCTTCAAAAACGCAATTGGAGATAACAACATTTCTTACACCGCCGCTCATTTCGCTGCCGATGACTACACCACCATGACCATGTACCAAGGTACAATTGGTGACAGTGATATTTTCACAGCTTACTTTGTAAGTACTTCTTTCTGTGCCTGATTTTATTGTGATACAATCGTCTCCAACATCCACATGGCAGTTGGAAATATGTACGTTCTTGCAAGAATCCGGGTTGATACCATCCGTATTGGGAGAATCCGGAGGATTATTGATGGTGACTTTATCAATGGTTACATTGCTGCAGCGGACAGGGTTGAGGGTCCAGGAAGGAGAATTAATCAGATGGATACCCTCAATCAAAACTCTGGAGGAGTCTTCAAAACTGACAAACCTTGGTCTCGGATGGTCCAGTGTACGTTCTCTAAAGGGTTTCCACCAGGCTTCTCCCTGCCCATCGAGGGTCCCATAACCGGTAATGGAAACATTTTCAACATTCTTGCCATAAATCATGGGCATATACGTTAAACCCTCAGCACCTTCCCAGCGAGAGGTGATCACAGGATAATCCTCCTTGATAGTACTGAAGATAAGTCGTGCGCCTGCATCCAGAAAAAGTGTGATATTGCTTTCCATTTGAATGGGACCTGTCTGATAAGTTCCTGCCGGGACATACACAGTTCCTCCGCCGTTTTGGACAGCAGCGGCAATTGCTTGACGGAAAGCTTTCGAACACGAAGTCTTACCGTCAGATAATGCTCCGAATGAAGTAATATCATAAACCGTTGAAAGGGATCCTTTATTCATGGCAACATCCCTCAAGCCTTTCAATCTCGACGCTGGCAAGGATCAATGGACCATAACCTTTATAGTCGTTGACCGCTACCGGTTCGCTGATATAATATTCAAAAGACCCGTCACGATAGGGATTACCTCCAAGACCTGCCACACTGCAAACATTTTTTAGATCAACCATGCCTTTCTCATCCGTTTCAACAAACTCTTTAAGAATGCCTTTAAAGGCTTTTATAGCAACATTCTTATAGGAAGAATCGATATATCCCATGCGAATGCTTTTGGCCAGAGCATATGTAAACATACAGGATGCGGATGCTTCAAGATAGTTTCCTTTTTTTGTACCTTTATCGACAACCTGGTACCATACACCTGTAGCTTTATCCTGCACAGATATGAGTGCATTGATGAGATTACGGAGAATATTGATGATTTTCTCCCTTTGGACATGCTCTGCTGGGAAGTAGTCCAATATATCCACCAAGGCCATGGCGTACCAGCCCATGGCTCTTCCCCAGAAATTCGGTGAACAGCCTGTGCAATCATCCGCCCACTTCATTCCCTTGCTTTCATCCCAGGCATGATATAGAAGGCCGGTATTGGGGTCCTTGGCATTGTCTGCAAGCAGAATGACCTGGTTGGCAATATCATCAAAAGCTATGGTTTCATCAAACATCAGTGCATACTGGGCATAGAAAGGAGAACTCATATAAACCCCATCCAGCCACATCTGATGAGGATAAATTCTCTTATGCCAGAAGCCGCCCTGCAAGTTGCGTGGCTGACGGTTCAGCTGATCCCGCAAGATATCTGCGGCTTTCTTATACCGTTCATCATGGGTTTCATTATATAATAGAAGAAGGACTTTACCTGGATTGACATGATCCAGATTGAGCTCGCCAGGATCATATTCATCAATTTTGCCCTCAGAATCTACAAACCTGTCCACATTCTCTTTGATATATCGATAGTATTTGTCATCCCCTGTTTTGCTCCAAACGGTTTCAATAGCTTTTAGAATCAAGCCAAACTCATAGCACCACTTTTCCATATATTTTGAGGGGCATGACATCGCGGAGTCCGCCATTTTTACCGACCAATCCTTCTGAAAGCTTTGTGCTTGCATATTGACCCTCCCTATATTTAAAGAAATATTGAATTTCTGGTTATGTAAATATTATAGGAGATTGCTATGGCAATATCTGCGCAAATTGTGCTTTGATTTATAAAAATTCATCAAATTTTGTCTTTTGAGTGGTGGATTGTGGTATAATAAGAGGTGAGGGGGAATTCCATGAATACCAATATTGAGACTTATACTGCCAATAATGATGGTTTTTCCATATCCAGCAGCAAAGTAACAGGATTCTTTTCCATGCCGGAAAAACATGTCCATGAAAAATATGAAATCTATTACCTTGTTTCCGGTGAGCGATATTATTTTATCAAAGATCGATTTTTCAAAATTAAAAAAGGCCATCTGGTATTTGTGAACCAGGGAGAACTGCATAAGACAACAGACGCAGACCTTCCGGACCATGAAAGAATCCTGGTATATTTTAAAAGGGATTTCGTTGCCACTTCCAACGGATCTATGGATCGATTGCTGGATTTGCTGCACCGAAAAAATCATTGTGTCCTTGGTCTTTCCCTCAAAGAGCAGCAGGTCGTTGAAAAAATCATTCAGGATATGAATGAGGAAATATTAAAACAGTCCTTGGGCTTTGAGACTTGCTTACAAGGGCTTTTAATGAAGCTGCTGGTGTTTATTGCAAGGACTATGGAACATTATGACGAGCATGCCTATGTTTCTATCCGTCCAAAACATGAAAAGGTTTCAGAAGTTGTCCAATATATCAATGCACACTATTCTGAACTATTGGCCATTCCCCGAATATCAGAGCTATTTTATATCAGTCCCTATTACCTAAGCCGGATATTCAAGGAGACAACAGGCTTTACCCTGGTTGAATATGTGAATAATGTACGGGTAAGGGAAGCTCAGAAGCTTTTATCGGATAAAAGTCTTAAAGTCATACAGGTAGCCGAACTGTCGGGGTTTGGGAGTGTAGCGAATTTTAATAGAATCTTTAAGGATCTTGCCGGCTGCTCACCGCTGAATTATAGAAAATCTTTAAAGTAAAAGTCGGGGACATTCCTGTCTAAATACCATTTATTTACAAAACTTATGTTCTATGGTAAAATGTGGGGGGAGGTAGGAGGAATGTCCAGAATAGCTCGAATAAAACCGATTAGTGCAATATTTCACGTTATGTGCCGAAGCATGAGCGAACTGCTTCTTTTTAGAGATGAGGACGATAAAAATTATTATTTGGGACTGTTAAAAAAATACTGTGACAAGTTTCAGTGTTCTGTTTATGGTTATTGCCTTATGAATAACCATCTGCACCTGCACTTTGACCCTAAGGGATTTGATCTTTCCAGATTTATGCTTTGCCTAAATACTGCATATGTAGTCTATTACAATAGAAAGTATGGTCGTCATGGACATCTTTTTCAAGGAAGGTTTGAGAGTAAGGTTATATCTTCAGATACATATAACCTAGCGGTATCTGCGTATATTCACAATAATCCTCAAGACATCGAAGGTTATAGAGGACGGGAATATGAGTACCCTTTTTCGTCCATGGGAATCTACATGGGTGCAAGAAAGGATTTATACAAATTAGTTGATACTACGTTCATTCTCGGCATTTTTAATGTAGGAAAATCCAAAAAGGCAGTTCAAAGGTATGTAGAATTTGTAGCAAAGAGGAAGGATGGACTAACAAGCAAAGAAATGAAGAATTGCCTTTATCGGGTGGTTACTAATGAATACAAAAATGAAAGAAAAATAATTTTCCGCGAAACAAAACCCCAATCTGTTTTGGATGCAGTTTCTCGGAGATACGGACTTCCAAACAGGGACATTTTGGGGATTAAGTATAATCGCCAGATTTCTGAATTGAGGGCGGCCAGTGCATTCTTATTGCGAGCATTATGCAACTTTTCTTACCGGGATATTTGTCAGATCATTGGAAATATGACACTCTCGGGGATATCAAGACTCTGTACAAAGGGATTCGAACTGTATAAAAGGGATAAAGATCTGCGGAAGTTGTTTAATCAATTGGTACTTTCAATTTAGTAGAGGGTTTGTTTTCATGAATCAAAAGCAGGAGTTGTAATTAGCTTATCTAGCCAAACTTCCTGCAGTAAGCTTTTCATTTTATAATTTGGTTTATATGAATCATAAAAATGATTTCTCAAGGACGTTTTTCTTCGCGAACTTAATTCAAGGTAATTGAAACGCGATCAAAAAGATTTATCATATATGTTGCAGAGAAGATAGCACTTCTAAATGATATATCAAAATTAAATTCTTCCATCAGAAGTATTCTTTTTTTAATGCATTAAATTCACGAATACTTCTGTCTCTTCAATCACACGATTGACTCTCAATGTTTCTATCTATAATCATTACTTGTGAAAAGAAAATACTATTCGAAATTCTCGAGTGTTTTTTAAGATTTTTCCTATAAGTGCGGTAAAACTGTTAAGAATGGAGGACTGTCCCGCACAAATTGCTAACAAATCTTGACCAATTTTGATAAAAGTGAAGGAATGTCCCCCTATAAAAACAACAGCAATATTTGCATTAAATTAGTCAACTTCCGCAAAGAAATTTGCAAATCCATTGTTGTATAGTAGAAGTATAGGGAAAGAAAATGAAATCCAATAGAGAATAACAGGGGGCTAAACGATGGAGACGTTAAGCAGAGCACGTATAGAGAAAGGTCAAATCAAAATACCGGAAAATGTAGCTGCAGGAACAATGGGAAAACTTCCGGAAAAAGTACTGCAATTCGGGGAAGGTAACTTTCTAAGAGGGTTTGTAGACTGGATGTTTAACAGGATGAATCATCAAGGTATCTTCAACGGCAGCATTGTTGTTGTACAGCCTATCAGCCAGGGGATGATTCCTATGATCAACGAGCAGAATGGTCTTTACACCTTACTCTTAAGAGGAATCCAGAACGGAGAAGTTGTGAACAACAGAGAGATGATTACGGCGATCAGCAGGGGCGTTAATATGTATGAGGATTACCGGGATTACATGAAACTTGCTGAAAATCCGGAATTAAGGGTAATTGTATCCAATACCACGGAAGCCGGGATTGCATATAACGCGGAAGACAGGTTTGAAGATGCTCCGCCAGCGTCATTTCCAGGTAAACTCACAGTTTTCTTACATCAAAGATTCAAGGTGTTCGCGGGGGACATGTCCAAGGGTTTCATCATTATCCCCTGTGAACTGATCGATAGAAACGGAGATAACCTTAAAAACATTGTATTAAGACTGGCAAAAGAATGGAATTTGGGAAGTGAATTCATCAACTGGATCGAAAAAGCGAATTACTTCTTGAACACCTTGGTAGACAGAATTGTTACCGGCTACCCCAGAGATGAAGTACAGACAATCACTGAGGAACTCGGATATAAGGATAACCTGCTTGATACAGGAGAGATTTTTCACCTGTGGGTGATTGAAGGGGATAAGAAGCTTGCTGAAGAGCTGCCCTTTACAAAATCCGGACTGAACGTGATCTGGACAGATGATATGACACCGTACAGAACCAGAAAAGTTAGAATTCTGAATGGCGCACATACAATGACTGTATTGGCGGCCTACCTTTACGGCCTGGATACAGTGAAAGAGTGTATGGATGATAAATTAATCAGCACCTTTATGAGAAAAGGAATTTTTGATGAAATTATTCCTACCCTGGACCTGCCTGAAAGCGAGCTTGCACAGTTTGCAAAGGATGTTTTGGAGAGGTTTGCAAATCCGTTTATCAAGCATTACCTTCTGAGTATTTCATTAAATTCGACTTCTAAATTCAAGACCAGGGTACTGCCGTCCATTCTGGAATATGTTGAAAGAAAAAAGAAACTGCCAAAGATTTTGACATTCTCACTGGCTGCACTTTTTGCCTTCTATAAAGGTTCTGAAGTAAAAGAGGGTGCGCTCATCGGGACCAGAAACGGCAGTGAATATAAGATCAACGATGATATGCCCGTACTGGAGTTTTTTAAACAGCAGTGGTCCGACTTTGACGGTACAAAGGAAGGATTGGGACTCATTGTTTCAAAACTCCTTGCAAAGACGGACTGGTGGGGAAGGGATCTTAATGAAGTGAAGGGATTTGCTGAACTTGTGACCGAATACCTGTTTGAGATTCTTTCCTTTGGAATAGAAAAAGCATTAAAAGACTTGATCTTGGATTAATGAACTCAGCAAAAGGAAGGAGGATGTAGTTGATGAACGGAAAAAGCAAGATATTGAAGATTCATGATAAAGATAATGTAGCGGTTGCCCTTGCGGATATCAGAAAGGGAGAAAACATTGAGTTTGAAGATGCTGTAATCACTGCATTTGAAGATATTGATAAGGGACATAAGGTCGCTTTTAAAGACATCCCTTCCGGTGAAGATGTGGTCAAGTATGGGTTCCCCATAGGACATGCAACAAGGTCAATCTCTGCAGGAGAATATGTGCATACCCATAATATAAAAACCAATCTTGAAGGGATTCTAGACTATTCCTATAATCCGGGGCTCAGTAACTTTGAGGGCGAAAAGCCTTCTAGAACATTTAAGGGATATGTTCGTGCGGATGGGAAGGTTGGAATAAGAAATGAGATATGGATTGTAAACACCGTAGGCTGTGTGAACAAGACTTCAGAACTCCTTGCCAAGCAAGCAAATTTGAGGTTTGACGGCAATACGGATGGTATATTTGCGTTTCCTCATCCCTATGGCTGCTCTCAAATGGGAGATGACCAGGTGAATACACAGAAGATTCTTGCGGGCATGGTCCACCACCCCAATGCAGCCGGAGTTCTGGTCCTGGGGCTTGGCTGTGAGAACAATAACATTCCGGAATTCAAAAAGGTTCTCGGAGAATATGATCCGAAGAGGGTGAAATTCCTTGTGACTCAAGAGGTGGAAGACGAAATTGAAGAGGGATTGAAGCTGATTGAGGAATTGATTGAATATGCTTCTACGCAAAAAAGGCAGGACTGTCCCCTCTCAAAGTTGATCGTCGGTCTAAAATGCGGCGGATCCGACGCTTTCTCTGGGATTACAGCCAATCCTCTGGTAGGCACACTTTCTGACCTTCTTATTGAACAAGGAGGTACTTCCATCCTCACAGAGGTTCCTGAAATGTTTGGAGCTGAAACCATCCTCATGAACCGATGCATTAACGGGGAGATATTCAATAAAGCGGTAGAGCTGATCAATGGATTTAAGGAATACTATATCAAACACGATCAGGTGATTTATGATAATCCGTCCCCCGGGAATAAAAAGGGTGGGATCTCTACTTTGGAAGAAAAATCTCTAGGATGCACCCAAAAGGGTGGAGTTGGGAATGTCGTAGATGTACTGGATTATGGAGAACCGGTAAAAGCCCCCGGATTGAACCTCCTCCGGGGGCCGGGAAATGATATTGTAGCAGTAACGGCACTCATGGCTTCAGGAGCTCACCTCATACTTTTCACTACAGGAAGAGGAACACCGCTGGGAGCTCCGGTTCCTACCATAAAGATTTCCACCAATACCGACCTGGCTGAGCGGAAGAAAGCCTGGATCGACTTTGATGCCGGGCAGATCCTTGATGGCAAAGATATCAGCCGGCTGAAGTTTGATTTCCTAGAATTTGTGAGCAAGACTGCATCCGGTGAAATCAAAGCCAAGAATGAAATCAACGGTTATAGAGAAATAGCGATATTTAAAGATGGCGTAACCCTATAGTACCAAAGAACAGCCCGTTAATCCATTAACGGGCTGTTCTTTGGAACCAGGGCATAATTTGGAGCGGTTGTTAATATTCCCCTAAAAACAGTAGTTTGTTGATGGTGATTGGTTGAATATGATAGAATGAAGCCAAATGGGCAAGGGAGGTTATGGTTATGAAAAAGCACTTTCTGGATAACCTCATGTTGCATCTGAACAGTATCTCTAGACTTGCGGCGATGGAAAACGCCGGTCAGACTCAGAAACATACAGGAAAAGTTATCAACAGTATCCGTTATAAAACATCAAGAGAAAACCAGTTGCTTACGGTTAATGAAGAAATCAAAGCGGTTGAAAATTTTCTCGATATTTTTAAAATGCGTTTTGGGGATTCCCTGCAATATCAGATGGATATCGATACAGAAGCATTGTCTTGCTATATTCCTCATTACACCCTGATGACCTTTGTTGAAAATGCATTGTATCATGCCTTTGAGACCACTGAGGGAACGAGGGAATTTAAAATATCAGTGAAAAGGACGGACAACTCACTGGATATTGAAATCAATGATAACGGCTGCGGGTTTGAACCGGAGAAATCCATGCATGAAAATAGCTGTAATATGCTTTACGGGACCATACTTTCAACAGTCAAAAGACTTTCTGCCTTTTTTAACTCTCCTGAAACAGTCAACATCATGAGCTGCCCGAGTAAAGGCACATCAGTACAAATAAGGATTCCTATATAAGAGGAGAACCGGCGTATGTTCAAAACCATCAGGGATTACTGGTACATGCTTTCCATCAAGAACAAGCAGCTATTTTTCTTTGCCATCATTATCTTGTTTGTCAGCTTGATCAGCTTTTACAGCCAGCAGACTACGGTCGGCTTCATGAATAAATATTACCACTATCTGAGTAAGTATTATAAAATCAACAAGCTCTTTAATGATATTTCCGATAACAAGCAGTATGTAGAGAGATTTATCCGGGAAATGAGCCGGGAGGATCTTGATAAATACCGTGCCAGCGTAAAGATGATCAATGAGCTGATTGCTGAGATAGACAAGGAAACAGACAGTCTGGATACATATCTCCAGATTAATGCAATAAAAAATTCTACCGCCTCCTATTTTGAGGGATGTGATTCCGCCATCGGTATGCGGATGGAACGAGATGAGGATTATTACAAGGCCTTTTATGATGCGGTTCATATCAATGATTACATCAAGGGATACGTTCAGCAGCTGCTGTATATAACCCTGAAGGAGGGAAATTGGGCTTTCAGCAACCAGATCGTACCCAAAGCGAATAATGTAAAGATCATTACTTTAGTTAGTATTATTGCCATCTCGGTATTGTGTCTTGCCTTCGCTCTGATTTTTTCAGCGTATTTGACAAAACCGATCCGAAAGCTGGCTGCAGCGTCTCAGAAGATGTCCAAAGGTGATCTGGATGTGAAGGAGGTTGTGGTTAAATCTACGGATGAGGTTGGAATATTGGCAAGCTCCTTCAACAAGATGAATGTCAGCATCAAGCAGCTGGTAGAGGACTTGACGGAGAAATCCAACCTGGAAAGAAAGCTCCATGATGAGGAGCTGAAAAACATAAAAATGCAGCAGCTTCTGAAGGATGCAGAGTTTCTTGCACTTCAATCCCAAATCAATCCGCATTTTTTATTTAATACACTGAATATCATTTCACGGACGGCGATGTTTGAACAGGCGGAGAATACAACAAAACTCATTCAAGCCTTGTCAACACTATTCCGGTACAACCTTGGAAAATCCGATAAAAGTACGACACTGGAGAAGGAACTTGATATCACCATGGAATATATGTACATCCAGCAGTACCGTTTTGGGGAGCGCATCAAGCTGGATGTCAAATGCCAGACTCAAACGGACGCAGTCCTGATCCCATGTTTCACTATTCAGCCATTAGTTGAGAACTCCATCATCCACGGGCTTGAGCCTAAGGAAAACGGAGGGAAGCTGAGAATCAAAGTGTCCAGGAAGGGAGCCCGGGTGATTGTAAAAATCATTGATAATGGAGTAGGAATCCCAAGGGATAAGATCCGCCGGATGATGAACATGGAAGAAGAAATGTATGCCGGACATACGACCGGAATAGGACTTACCAATGTTATGAATAGATTAGGCAACTATTTTAGTGGAAGGTCCGAGTTTAAGATCAGCAGCAAAGTAGGAATAGGAACAGTGATTACCATGGTGATTCCTGCTGGAAAGGAAGTGGAGAACTTTGTATAAGCTATTGGTGGTTGATGATGAATTTATTGAAAGAGATGCCCTCAAGTTTATCATTACAAACAACTGCAAGCGTATAGGAAGCATAGAAGAGGCCTCCAATGGGAAGGAAGCGATTGGAAAGGCGTCTGTCTTCCAGCCCGACATTGTGTTGATGGATATCAAGATGCCGGGAATCAATGGAATTGAGGCATCAAAAACCATCAAACAGTATTTTCCAAAATGCAGAATCGCTTTGCTGACGGCATTTGACTATTTTGACTATGCAAAGGAAGCTATAAGGATCGGTGTGGAGGACTTTATTATAAAGCCGGCAACCAATGAACAGGTCATTGATGTTGTAAACAGGACCATTGATGCACTAGAAAATGAGAGAAACAGCGCATCCCGGCAAGTAGAAATGGAAAGCAAGCTGGGACAAGTAACGCAGTATCTTGAATCAGAGTTGGTTTTATCCATTTTAAATGGTGATATGGATGGCAAGCAAATCGCGGAATATTTTTCTGTAATGAATATTGGATTCTCCGCTGGTTTTGCAGCAGTGATCGATATTGACTTCAATAAAAGCTCTGCTCCGATTCAATCACAGTTCCAAAAGGACATGATGAAAAAACGTTGCATTGAGAAGCTGAAGCTGGAGATTGAGAAACTTGGCTGCAAAAGCCTTGCAGCTCATATGGGCAATACCATCTATGCTTTAGTTTTGTATCAACAATCACAAAGCATGGATCAGCGAAAACCCTCGGATCAATTGCTGTCTCAAGTATATCAAGCAGTTCAGGGTGTTGTTGATGCCGGTGTTGTTATTGGCTTTGGGCAGGATTATTCAGAACCGGAAAGTATGCATAATGCATTACTGGAAGCTAAGTCTGCATGCAGGAGCAAAAATCGTACATCCAACATTGTCCGTTATTGTGTTACTGAATCGAAAAAGAGTGTTTCATATCCTTCTGAAAAAGAAAATAAGCTGTGCGACAGTATTCTCTCCTGCAGCGTAGATGAAGTCAATATCTTGCTGGACGAGATCATAGAATGGATGACAGACAACCTTGAATCAATGGAAGCAATACGCTGGAGGGCTTGTGAACTCTTGATCGTTTTATTTAGATCAGCAGGAAAGGAATTCAAGGCCTGCAGCAAGGATGCGAAAACTTGCTTTGAAGAGCTTCAAATAGTAGAGTCGGTCGGAGAACTGAAGACTTATTTAAGTCAGGAAATTCATAGGATTATCAACGAAATCAATGATAAGAAGACGGGTAGATCCGGTGCACTGATTGACAAAGTTTGTGAATTCATCAAGCAGAACTATACCCGGGAATTGAGCCTGGAGGAAGCTGCGGGAATAGTGGGGCTGAGCAACTTCTATTTTAGTAAAATGTTCAAACAATACAAAAATGTGAATTTTGTTGATTATATTGCCGAGGTTAGAATTAATAAATCTAAAGAACTGTTAAAAGATCCTAGCATCAATATCAAAGATATTGGGGAACTTGTTGGCTACAACGATCCGAATTATTTTACAAGGGTATTCAAGCGAACAGAAGGATTGACTCCTACTGAATACAGAAACAAAAAAATGCTGTAATCACAAAATAGTGATAGGCGTGTCGAAGTTCCACTTTTTAATTGTTGATAGAACAAAAATATCATATCAACAACAATTTACTCTAGTGAATTGATCGGTTCAAAGCTGTAACATTAAAGCATCAACATACTTAAAGGAGGAACCGAAATGGCAAGAAAGATCGTTTGTCTGATGGTTGCAACCATGTTACTGCTTACTGTATTTGCTGGATGTGGAGCATCCAAACCGGCTGCGTCAACAGAACCTGCAAAGGCAGAGGCTTCAAAGGAAGCTGCTCCAGCGCCTAAACCGGACGGAAAGCAGATTGTTTTGAGACTTGCTGAAATCCATCCGAAAGGATACCCTACCGAATTAGGGGATGAAGAATTTGCAAGACTTGTGGGTGAAAAGACGAAAGGCCGTATCAAAGTAGAAGTTTATTTTGGCGCTCAGTTAGGACAAGAAAAAGCAGTAATCGAACAGGTACAGTTTGGTGCCATCGACTTTGCAAGAATCAGTGTATCTCCTGTAGCTGAATTTGCAAAAGAACTCAATGTTCTCCAGCTCCCATATATTTATAGGGATAGAGAACACATGTGGAAGGTTCTTCAGGGACCGATCGGTGATGACCTGTTAAAATCGGTTGAAAAGGCGAAGATGGTCGGCTTGAACTGGTATGACGCCGGTGCAAGAAGTTTCTATAACTCCAAGAAGGAAATCAAATCTGTTGAGGATCTGAAAGGTTTAAAGATAAGAGTACAGGAAAGCAAACTGATGATGGGCCTTGTAAAAGCTCTCGGCGCATCCCCGACACCAATGCCAATGGGAGATGTTTATAGTGCATTGCAGACTGGTGTTATCGACGGTGCAGAAAACAACTGGCCAAGCTATATTTCTGCAAGCCACTTTGAAGTTGCTAAGAACTACACCGTTGACAGACACACAATGGTTCCTGAAATCACCGTTGCCAGCAAGCAGACCATGGATAAGCTTTCCAAGGAAGATCAGGAAGCAATAAGGGCTGCAGCTAAGGAAGCAATTGAATTCCAGAAGGCAAAGTGGATCGAACAGGAAAAGAAAGATGAAGAGAAAGCAAAAGCAGCAGGCTGTAAGATCACTTACCTTGACGATAAGACTGTAGCAGAATTCCAGAAGGCAGTAGCTCCTCTCTATGACGATGCTAAGGACTTTGCAGACCTCATAAAGAAAATTCAGGAAACAAAATAATTTCCCTGTTACTACCCTATAGGATATATATTTACAAATGTGTTGAAGCCGGATTTAGATCTGGCTTCAACACTATAATCCTGGAAATAGGAGAAATGCTTAAATTGATTATTACTTCATATAACAATATGCTAAATACTATGGAAACTATCAAAATTCCTATAGAGCTATATAAAGAAAGGAGATGGGGACATGAAAATAATTAAAAAACTATTTAACGGAATTCATATTTTCATGGGGTATTTCGGAGTAGTCCAGCTGCTGGCAATGACCATAATCGTAAGTGTTCAGGTTTTCTGCAGGTTCTTGCTGGGTTTCAGCATTTCGTGGGCAGAGGAAGTATCCTTGATACTGATGATTTGGTTCAGTATGATTTCCATGGCCATCGGAGTAAAGAAAAGATTGCATATCGCCATAGAACTTTTTACCATGAAGCTTTCTGAAAAAGTGATGAAAAATGTGATTAATAAGATTACGGATGTGTGTACTATCGTTTTTAGTATGGTCCTGATCTATTATGGGTGGTTATTGGTGGAAAATGGATTAATGTCGACCCTTCCGGCTACCGGATTCCGTTCCTCCATGGAATATATTTTTACTCCGATTGCAGGAATACTGATTGCCTATGACAGCATCATGGATTTATTTGGGATAGATAAAGAGGACGAAAGCTTTGAAAGAATTTTTACAGGAGGTGAACATACCAATGCCTGATATGACTTTAGCAATTTGGTTATTATTTGGAGTGTTTGCAGTATTATTGGTTTTAAGAGTTCCGATATCAGTATCATTGATACTATCATCAATTGTAACTGCTTTTTACCTCAAAATCCCTTTATTGATCATTTCACAGCAGATGGTAAAGGGGATTCAATCCTTTGCACTGTTAGCCATCCCATTCTTTATCATTGCTGGTGAAATGATGGGTGAAGGCGGTATGTCAAGAAGACTTATCGAGTTTTCAAATATCATTGTTGGAAGACTCCGCGGCGGATTGGCGCTGGTAAATGTTTTGGCAAGTATGTTTTTCGGCGGTATATCCGGGTCTGCAGTGGCGGATGCTTCATCCATTGGTTCTATCATGATACCGATGATGAAGAAGAAGGGGTATGATACCGACTATTCTGTTGGTGTAACCATCACAGGTGCATGTCAAGGTGTATTGATTCCTCCAAGCCATAATATGATTATCTATTCAGTAGCAGCCGGGGGGGTATCTGTTGGTGCTCTATTCCTGGCCGGCGCTCTGCCGGGTATCCTTTTAGGCGTGGGACTAATGATATCCAGCTTTGTCATTGCAGTTAACAGAGGCTATCCGAAAGGAGAAAAGGTAACCCTCTGGCAGGCAATCAAACACACAAAAGATGCTGTTCTAGGTCTATTTACTGCAGTTATTATCATGGGCGGTGTTCTTTCGGGAATATTCACAGCTACTGAATCAGCAGCAATCGCAGCAGTATATGCATTTATAGTTACATTCTTTGTTTACCGTGAGATTCCATTGAGCAGGATGAAGGGAATATTGTATAAATCCCTGAAGACACTGGCAATGGTCATGACGCTGATCGCTACGGCTTCTGCGTTCGGATATATTATGGCTTACTTGAGAGTTCCTGCACTGGCAACAGAAGCACTTCTATCTATAAGCAGTAATAAGTATGTTGTTTTGCTTCTGATTAACATATTGCTTCTTGTTCTTGGCTGTATCATGGACATGGCGCCGCTGATTGTTATATGTACTCCGATCCTGTTCCCTGTGATTACAAAGCTTGGGATTGACCCGGTTCACTTTGGTGTCATTATGATCCTGAACCTTGCAATCGGGCTTTGTACACCTCCTGTAGGCTCAGCATTGTTCGTTGGCTGCGCGGTCGGTAAAATCTCAATTGAGAAAATGATCAGAGCCATGCTCCCATTCTATGCAACCATGATTGCTGTATTGCTTCTTGTTACTTATGTACCTGACTTGGTACTGTTCTTACCTAAGCTTTTCATAAAGTAAGGGGAGCTAAATAAAGGATCAAGTCGATATTTTGAAATTAGAATAATAATATCCATGCGGGACTCAGGCCTGAAAAGTTGCGCTGTATAGCTGCAATGTAAGGGCCTTTGTCTCATAAAAGCAAACCAATATTTTCAGAGGGTGGGATAGAAATGTTTGTTGATAGTGATCAAGTGAAAGTGAAAAAGCTAGAAGAGAAAATTTCGAGAAAAATTCTCGGCTATGGCGGTTCTCTGATGATGGTAGAAGTGATCTTCAAGAAGGACGGTATCGGAGAAATCCATTCCCATGTCCATGAACAGGTTTCCTATATCGTCAAAGGAAGCTTTGAAGTGACCATTGGCAATGAAAAAAAGATATTAAAGCAGGGCGACAGTTTTTATGCTCCCAGCAGCACCCCCCATGGAGTGGTAGCTCTTGAAGATTCAGTGATTCTGGATGTCTTTACTCCGATCAGGAGAGAGTTTTTATAAGAGTGCTTGTTGATCTGCGATAAATTTATTGTAAGACTTGATAAATATGGAATTATGGAATATAATATTAGTATACGAAACGCTGTATCACAATGCGAAACGAGAGATGGTATGTCAGAAAAATCGATTCAGGTTATTGAAAGAGCATTAGATATTCTTGAACTACTTGCAACTGAAAAGGAAGGACTGGGTGTTACCGAGATCGGGAACAGGCTCAGCCTTCATAAAAGTACGGTTCATCGAATCCTCTCAGCCTTGGCTGAAAGAGGATACATTGAGAAGATTTCCAACAATGGATTATATAAAATCGGGCTGAAGATGGTTGAGTTAAGCAGTGTACATTTGAGTAATGTAGAGCTCAAGACCGAAGCAAGGCCCTATTTGTGGGAGTTGACTTCAAAACTCAATCTTACCACCCATTTGGCAATTCTAGAGGGCGCGGATGCCATCTATATCGAGAAAGTAGATGTGGTAAGCAACATCCGGCTGTATTCTCAGATTGGCCGAAGAATCCCGGTTTACTGCTCGGCACTTGGGAAAAGTTTATTATCAGGGCTTACTGATGATGAGTTGGACAGAATTGTTTCCAATTGCAGTTTAACAAGACTGACGGACAATACTCTGACAGACAGAAGCGAATTAATCCGACAGATTAAAAAAGTAAGGATCACAGGTTGGTCGATCGATGACGAGGAACACGATGAAGGAATCCGGTGCATTGCTGCTCCTGTATTGGACTACAGGGGGAAGGTCATTGCAGCGCTTAGTATTTCAGGCCCGGCATCGGTTGTGACAAAAGAAAAGGACCAAGAATTTGGTGAGTTGGTTTCCAACATTGCATTTAAAATTTCAAATAGATTAGGATATAAAAAATAAAAATTCTTTTTGAAGAGTAGGAAAAAAGAGTAGGAAAATGTAATTCTACATTGGTTTGTTTTCTATTAGTGAATTTAAAAGAGTCTAGCAATAGGCTTTGCTGTAGAGGTGTACCATAGCCTTAATTCGTAAAGCCAACTTTTATACTATAAAAGTGAAACGACGTTTCACATTATGAAACATTAGGAGGTTGAAATGATGGATAAGAATGCGGTCATTAAAAAAATCTGCGACTGTGGTGTTGTTGCCGTAGTAAGAGCAGAGAATGCGGAGCAGGCAATCAAGATTGCAGATGCTTGTGTTGAAGCCGGAATTGCGGGTATTGAAATTACATTTACAGTACCCGGGGCGGTAGATGTTATCAAAAAGCTTGCTGAAGTATATGCAGGAGGAGAAATCCTCGTAGGAGCAGGTACGGTTCTGGATACTGAAACTGCAAGAGCAGCGATCCTGGCAGGTGCAAAATATATTGTCAGCCCATGTCTTAATAAGGATGTTGTAACGCTCTGTAACCGCTATCAGGTACCTTGTATGCCGGGTGCAATGACCATTAAGGAAGTGGTTGAATGCTTAGAAGCTGGAGCCGACATCGTAAAGATATTCCCTGGAGAACTCTTCGGACCAGCAATCATTAAAGCAGTCAAAGGACCGATTCCTCAGGCAAAGCTGATGCCTACGGGTGGTGTCAGTCTGGAGAATGTGGCTGAATGGATCAAGGCAGGGTGTGTTGCCGTTGGTGTAGGAGGAAACCTCACTGCTGGAGCAAAAAAAGGTGATTATAAATCCATTGCGGATATTGGAAAACAATTTGTTGAGAATGTAAAGCAGGCAAGAACCAAGTAATCATAGAATTGATGGAGGATTTCATATGACAGTGCTAAGCATAAAATCAAAGGATAGCTGTAAATATGATTGCATTTCCCTGGGAGAAGTCATGCTTCGTTTTGATCCCGGAGAAGGCAGGATCAAGAATGCAAGAGAATTCAAAGTCTGGGAAGGCGGGGGAGAATATAACGTATCCCGTGGACTTAGAAAATGTTTCGGTATGAATGTTGCAGTGGTCACAGCATTCGCAGACAATGATATCGGCAGACTGGTCGAAGATTTCATCATGCAGGGCGGCGTGGACGTATCCCTTATTAAATGGGTGCCCTATGATGGGATCGGAAGAACTGTAAGAAATGGTTTCAATTTTACAGAAAGAGGCTTTGGGGTAAGAGGTGCTTTAGGCGTTTCTGACCGTGGCAATACAGCGGCATCTCAGCTGAAAAAAGGAGATATCGATTGGGAGTATATCTTCGGGACACTCGGAGCAAGATGGTTCCATACCGGCGGAATCTTCGCTGCACTTTCGGACACCACTCCGGATGTGGTTATTGAAGCAGTACAGACAGCAAAGAAGTATGGAACGATTGTTTCCTATGATTTGAACTACAGACCTTCCCTGTGGAGCTCCATCGGGGGCAAGGCAAGAGCACAGGAAGTGAATAAGGAAATTGCAAAATATGTAGATGTAATGATTGGAAACGAAGAGGACTTTACAGCCTGCCTTGGCTTTGAGGTAGAAGGAAATGATGAGAATCTCAAAGAATTGAATCTCGACGGCTACAAAAAGATGATCAATGAGGTTGTAAAGACCTATCCAAATTTCAAGGTAGTAGCGACTACATTAAGAACTGTAAGGTCTGCGACCGTCAATGACTGGAGTGCTATTTGCTGGGCAGACGGACAGATTTACAAAGCAAATGATTACGATGCTCTTGAAATCTTCGACAGAGTTGGCGGCGGAGACAGCTTTGCATCAGGTCTTGTGTATGGACTGATGACTGCCGGAGATCCGTTGAAGGCAGTGAATTATGGAGCAGCTCATGGAGCATTGGCGATGACAACACCCGGTGATACCTCCATGGCCAGCCTGAAAGAAGTGGAAAGCTTGATGAAAGGCGCAGGCGCAAGAGTACAAAGATAACGAAACTAAAAATGACCCCCACACCAGAGGTGTGGTCCCCCTGTTAGGGGGACGAGCAAAGCGGAGGGGGTAATAATTAATAGGAGGTTTAAACATGGAAATCAGAAATGCGGCAAATCCAAAAGACGTAAAAACCTATGATACAGCCAGACTGCGTGAGGAGTTCCTGATCCAGGGATTGTTCACACCTGGAGAAATCAAGACGGTTTACAGTCATGTAGACAGAATCATTACAGGATCCGCGTGTCCTGTCAGCCCGATTACATTGGAAGCAGGCAAAGAACTGCGAGCCGAATACTTCCTTGAAAGAAGAGAAATGGGAATTATCAATATCGGACCTAAAGGAACCGTTGCGGTTGACGGAGTAAAGTATGATCTTGAAACCAGGGACGGCTTGTATATCGGCATGGGTTCAAAGGAAATCATCTTCTCCAGTGAGGATTCAAAGAACCCGGCGAAGTTCTATTTCAACAGCGCGCCTGCCCACAAGTCGTATCCCATAGAAAAGATTGAAATCAGCAAGGCGGAACCTGCCAAAATGGGATCCCTGGCGGAATCCAACCAAAGGACCATCTACAAATACATTCATCCAGCGGGTGTGAAGAGCTGCCAGTTGGTCATGGGAATGACCATCCTCGAACCCGGAAGTGTTTGGAACACCATGCCTTGTCATACCCATGACAGAAGAATGGAAGTCTATTTATATTTCAACATGCCGGAGGATGCTGTCGTATTCCACTACATGGGTGAGCCTACAGAGACAAGACATATCGTAATGAGGAATGAGGAAGCAGTAATATCTCCAAGCTGGTCCATTCACTCAGGCTGTGGTACCAGAAATTATACCTTTATCTGGGGGATGGTAGGAGAAAACCAGGTGTTCTCCGATATGGATGCAGTAGCTATGAAGGATTTAAAATAATCGTAGGGGCGAGACATCGGCTCGCCCATGTGAATGAATTTAAACGGATATGATTAATGTAGGGGCGGACGATCCTATCCGCCCTAACATGATAGGGTTTTAAATTAATTTAAAGGAGGTTTTACAATGATATTGGATAAATTTAAATTAGACGGTAAAGTAGCAATCGTAACCGGAGCCAGCACGGGTCTTGGACAGGGAATGTCCCTTGCTTTTGCAGAAGCTGGTGCGGATATCGTTGGGGTGGATTATGTGGAAATGCCTGAAACCCAGGAAAAGATTGAGGCCATGGGAAGAAAATTCCTTGGAATCAAGGCAAACCTCATGAGTGTTGAACCCATTCAGGGAATCATCGATAGCGCTGTTGAAAAGTTCGGGAAAGTGGATATCCTTGTAAACAATGCAGGAATCATCCGGAGAGAGGATGCCATCAACTTTACTGAAAAAGACTGGGATGATGTAATGAATATCAACGTCAAGACGGTTTTCTTTTTCAGCCAGGCTGCAGCAAAACAGTACATCAAGCAGGGAACCGGCGGTAAAATCATCAATATCGCCTCCATGCTTTCCTTTCAGGGAGGAATCCGGGTGCCTTCCTATACTGCAAGCAAGAGCGGTGTTATGGGAATCACAAGGGCGATGGCCAACGAATGGGCAAAGCACAACATCAACATCAATGCCATTGCACCAGGATATATGGCTACAAACAATACTGCACCACTGAGAGCGGACCAGGATAGAAGTGCTGCTATACTGGAAAGAATTCCTGCGGGAAGATGGGGTTTGCCGGAGGATTTAATGGGACCGGCTGTATTCCTTGCGTCTCCTGCCTCGGACTATGTGAACGGATATATCGTAGCAGTGGATGGCGGATGGCTTGCAAGGTGATTGAATTACTACGAAGGAGAAGGATTGAATCAACAAGCCTTCTCCTTTTCTTTTTCCAAATTTGAAAAAGTGAGGTAGGGAAAATGATTTTCGACTATATTAAAAATTCAAAACTATATACAGCTCAAGGCTCAAGGCTGAATATTGCTCTGCAATTTCTTCATGATAACGATTTTATTGCGATGGAGCCTGGAAGATATCCGATTCAGGGGGATGAAGTATATGCACTGGTGCAGGAGTATGAGACCAAACCCATTGAGGAAGGAAAATGGGAGGCACATAGAAAGTATATCGACATTCAGTATGTAGCCGATGGAGAAGAAAGGATCGGCTTTGCAAGCTTATCACAAATGAACGGTTCCCAGGATTACAATCCTGATAAGGACATACAGTTTTTTCAAGGAGAAGGGCATTTTATGGAGGTTAAAAAAGGTCAGTTTATGATTCTGTTTCCTGAGGATGCTCATATGCCGGGTATTCAGGCGTCAACAAAGCAAAAGGTCAGAAAGGTTGTTGTTAAAGTACTGGTATAAAGTTATGTTTCAAAAAGATAGGGGTTTTCTGGAGACCGGAATAATGGAGAGGACAACAATTTCTTTCACTTATTAAGATTGAGCGGAGGTGCAGCAGTGAATAAATATAGAAAATGGCAGTATCAGATGCTGGCGAAGGAAATGGTAGGGATTTTAAACCAAAAGGGTTATGATGCGCATTACGCAGAAAACCTTGATGAAGCAAAAGGAATGGTCCTGAGGATGATTCCTCCGGCTTCCAGTGTTGCTCTCGGAGGGTCGGAAACCATCAGTGAAATGGAGCTTGTTGATATATTCAGGAACGGAGAATATCACTTCTTTGATCGCTATCAGAGTCTTCCGTTTGATGAAATTGTTGAGATATACAGGCAATCGCTTCTCGCAGATTTTCTTGTTACAGGCACCAATGCTGTCACCAGACAGGGCGAACTGGTAAATGTAGATTCTTCAGGGAATAGAGTTGCTGGAATGATTTTTGGTCCTAAGAGAGTAATCGTTATCGCTGGTGCCAATAAGGTTGTCAAAAATGTTGATGAGGCCTTAAAAAGATTAAAGAATATAGCTCCCATGAACGCGCTGAGGAACGGTCACAAAACGCCCTGCACCGAGACCGGAAGGTGTATGGAGTGCGTAACTCCTGAAAGGATTGATAATGTTATTGGAATCATCAATCATGGGATGAAGTTTGAGGGCAGAATTTCTGTGATCATGATTGCTGAGGAAACAGGATTTTAATGTATTGGTCATGTTTTCGAAAGATCGTATTATGTTTTTGAAAAAAAGTATATGAAAAAAGGCAGGATAAAGATTTCGATATGTCCGGTCATGTCGAACAACCCGAATGTCATTATTTTAAAAAAATAATGCAGGTTTTCCAAAAACTCGATTCATTCAAATATGAACAGCTTGCTCATATAATGATTATCATAGGGTCTTGTATACCTTATCCGTTGATCCCGAAGCAAATGGTTACTTAAGTATAAAAAGCAGTGGAGGTACCCGGATGAATATCAAGGAGATATTGGATGCATTAAGCTATGGAAGTACTGCGAGACAAAACGGATCAGGTCTTTTTGAAGAGGGAAGAGACCTCCAAAGATGGGAAAAAATCAAGCTGTCCCCGTACTATGGTGAAATGCTTCGGGAGATAACCGATATCGCCCTGCAATATTTGCAGGGCTCCATTCAGGTATTGCCCTTTTCCTTGCACAAGCTGTATGCTGAAACAGGAAACAGAATAGCATTTGAGAAAGTGTATTTTGAAAGAAGGGGAAGGCTGAATGCCTTGGCCCTTCTTTCGATTGTTTCCGGAGAAAAGAAGTATTTGGATAGTCTTGAGGATATCCTTTGGGCGATTTGTGATGAATACACCTGGTGCCTGCCTGCCCATCTCCCCGAGCAAGGAATTCATTTTATTGACCATGTGAATAATCTCAGCAAAAGTGATGGAAAGATCCAGGGGAATTTCCGTGAGCATAAAGCCTATATTGATTTATTTTCTGCGGAGACCGGATTCTCGCTGGCGGAGATCCTCTATCTGTTGGAGGACAAACTTGCACCAATGGTTGTTTTAAGAGCAAGAAAAGAAATCAGGGAAAGACTCTTGGAGCCGTACTGTGCTTTGAACTCCATGTTTTGGTGGGAAACCTGCACCATGAACTGGTCTGCTGTCTGTGCAGGTTCTATTGGAGCTGCTGCGATCTATTTGATTCAGGATGACTTGATTCTTGCATCTATCCTCAATAGAGTCATCAATGCGATGGAATGCTTTCTAGCGGGCTTCGGTATGGATGGGGCCTGCACGGAGGGACTTTCCTACTGGATTTACGGGTTCGGCTTCTTTACATACTTTGCTGCGCTTTTGAAGCAGCGGACTGCAGGAAAACTGGATATGATGGAAAACGACAAGGTCCGGCAGATCGCGCTGTTCCAGCAGAAATGCTATTTGAGCGAGAATAAGGTCATCAGCTTTTCTGACGGATTTACAACGTCGAGGTTTCAGTTGGGACTTACACATTATTTGAAAGAGCGGTTTCCGGAAGTGGGGATTCCCGACAACAGATTCAAGGCAGGTGTTAGGGATGATCATTGCCACCGGTGGGCACATTTTATCCGGGATTTTGTATGGAGCAATCCTGAATATGCGGAAAGCAAGCTTGCTGAAGAAGCGTATTTCCTGGAAGATGCTCAATGGTTCATATCAAGGAAAGTTCAGGATCAGGAAATTATCTGTTTTGCTGCAAAGGGAGGGCACAATGAGGAGCCCCACAATCACAATGATATCGGCAATTTCATCCTGCACGTCAATGGAGAAACCTTGCTGACGGATACCGGCGCAGGCGAGTATACGCGACAGTATTTCGGATCGGAAAGGTACAGCTTTTTCTGCAATGGCTCCCAGGGGCATTCCGTGCCTATCATAGACGGCTGTTTCCAATCGGAGGAATCGGAACATGCTGCAAAAGTTCTAAATGTTCAAATAGGAGCGGAAACGGATATCTTTTCTTTAGATATTACGAAAGCTTATGCCTTGAGAAATCTAAAATCCCTTCAGCGAGCCTTTTCCTTTTATAAGACCTCTGAGGTAAAGCTGGTGCTGAGGGATGAATTCCAATTTGAAGAGAAGCCTGCTTCAATCATAGAACGGTTTGTTTCCTTTCATGAACCCGTAAGTACAGGGGATGGTGTGGTGAGTATGTCCGGGGGAAGCGGAAGGGTAGACATAGTGTTTGACCAGGAAAGAATGGAATGCAGCATTAAGAAAAATGTATTTAAAGATCATTGGGGGATGGATACGGACGTATATACCATCGACCTGGAGTTAAAAAAACCTGAGCTTGATGTTACTGTTGAAGTTGCATTCCTTTGTGGAAGATAACGGAATATTTTGCATCGGAGTCTGATTTGTTATAAAATATTAATATACTTCCAGAGCATTAGCCTTTCATTTGAAACACCCGAATAAAAACATCAAAAATCACGTGAGGACGAAGGTCGGATGATCAACATCAAGAAGCCCAAAAGCTTAAAAAACAAGCTGATCGTTTATTTTACCCTGATCGCTGTGATTCCTGCATTAGCTATCAGCCTCTACTATTACTATGATGAAAAAAAGATGCTCAATGCCAGCATGGTTCAGAATGCGACCTCAGACCTAACCTATATCATGAGCAATATCGACAAGCAATTAAAGCTGGCAGAGCAGCTGTCCGACTGGATTTTTATCAATACCACCGACATTACTGTGAATTCCAACTATGACAAACTGTTTCTTAAAGAGTGGGACAAACAGGACCAGGAATTTGTGAATCACTCGATGAACTTTTACAACGCCGTCCATAGTACAATTTTGGGGACATCCCTGGAAAAGTATATATCCTCTCTGCTGATCATTGGAGACAATGGCGTGGATATCAGAGATGGCCTGGATGCTGCATTGGTCGATAAAGATGAGATTGTACAGTATGACTGGTTCAAACGACAGATGATGAACGGGTGGAAGGTGAACTGGCAGCCGATCGTTGAAAATCCTGCTTCAGTGAAGACGGATCCGTATATCTTCCCATTCATCCGGCCGATTATCAATACAAGGAACAACCAACAGATCGGATGGAGTTTTATTGCTTTCAAAAGCTCGCTGATCTCGGATCTCTTTGAGAATTATGCAGTAAACAGGGAAGATGTTATTTTTCTCATTGACCCTCAGGGAACCCTGATTTTTCATAGTGATGGAAAGCGTATCGGCAAGAGTATTCATCAGGAGCCGTATTTCAAAGACATCCTCCATAAAGGCTCAGGATATATTACGGCCAGCATCAACGGGAAGGAAAAAAATCTGGTTTTTTGCAAATCCAATGTCAATGATTGGGTCATCATTCAAGAGGTATCCAATGCTTTTCTGGCAAAACAGAAAACAACCCTGGTTTATATCAGTATTCTACTTTTCTTCTGCAGCATTTGTCTTTCCTCAGTTTTGTCCGTTTTCCTTTCTTATAACCTTACCAGTCCTCTCCGGCGCATATTAAAGAAAATGAAAAGGATTGCCTCGGGCGATTTCAGCAAAGAGCCGGGAATTGAAGGGGATGATGAACTGGGGATGCTGGGTAAAGGCATCAATCATATGACAGAAAACATCAACGGCTTAATGAAGCAGCTGCTTGAGGAGGAAAGTAAGAAAAGGCATCTGGAGCTTCGAATGCTTCAAAGCCAGATCAACCCCCATTTTCTCTACAATACACTGAATTCCATAAGATGGATTGCCATCATACAAAAAGCTGATGGCGTCCGGGATGCCATTACTTCTCTGGGAAGACTTTTAAAAAACACACTTGGAGATACTTCGCAGGAAATAACCCTAAAAGAAGAGTTGGCGCTGTTAAATGACTATGTTTTAATCCAGAAGCTTAGGTATATGGAAAGTGTCGAAGTAAAGTATCAGGTTGAGAATGAAGATCTTTTAAATTGTAAGATCCTGAAGATGACGCTGCAGCCTCTGGTTGAAAATGCTATTTTCCACGGAATTGAACCTAAGAAAGACTCGGGACTGATCACGATTCATGTCGTAGGAAAACCCGAAGCATTGGAAATATGCATTGAGGATGATGGGATTGGTATGACGGAAGAACAAATTGAAATCCTGTTGAGAGAAGATAAGCAAGAGGATACAAAAAGAGGATTCAGCGCGATCGGTATCAGAAATGTGAATGAAAGAATCAAACTGGTTTATGGGGAACAGTATGGCATTCATATCGAAAGTAAGGTAGGAGAATATACCCGGGTTTTTGTGAGGATTCCCGGATTGTATATGAATTCTGTAGAAGAGAGGGGGACCGTGAATGTATAGGATTATCATCGTGGATGACGAAGCTCTATCCAGGATTGGCTTGAAATCTATGATCCCCTGGGAAAGCCTTGATTGTGAAGTTCTGGGAGAAGCCTGCAATGGAGAGGAAGGAATCAGGCTTGTTGAAAACCTGCAGCCCGATATTGTCATTACGGACATTAAAATGCCAGTAATGGATGGGCTTGAGATGATCCGCAGGCTGAAAAGCAGCCATACCAAAGCAAAGTTTATCGTGCTGAGCAGCTATGACGAATTTCATCTTGTGAAGGAAGCCATGAAGCTTGGAGCCGAGGAATATCTGATCAAGCTGGATATTGACCCCGATATCCTGTCAAAAACCATCCGGTCGGTGTGCGAAAAGCTGTTTGCAGAGGCGGAAGAGGACCGCCAAAGAAGAATTCTTGACATGCATGCAAGAATCAATATGGATGCTGCAAGAAAGGATTTTCTCAAGAAGCTTTTGAATAAAATGGTCATCACCAATAAAGATATTCACGAAAACATGCGGCATCTGGGAATCAAGCTGAACGACCAAAGCTTTGGAATCCTCGTGATTGAAATCATTGAAGTGGTTGACAGGATCAAGTACCAGAGTGAGGAAGACATTGCCTTGCTTGATTTTTGCGTGGAAAATGTGGCTAGTGAAGTTGCGAATGATTTTTTTAATTCCTATACCTTTAAATATAATGATCACCAGTATGTCATTGTCTTCTCTACGGAGAATTCAGCAACTTCTGAGGAAACCGATGAGAAAATTGAAAAGATGGGAAAGCGGCTGATTACGACTTTAGACCACTATGCAAATGTATTTGTCTCTGTCGGTGTAAGCAATCTGCATACCCAGATTGCCGATCTGAGTTTAGCGTTTAAAGAAAGCCTTTTTGCAGCAGAAAGAAGTTTCTTACAGGGCAGAGGAAAAATATTGATTTATAAGGATGTACGTCAATATGAGACTGGAAGCAAGGACGTGAATATATCCAGGCAGTTGGTCGAACTGAAAGATGCGTTTGACTATTTGGATGCGGAGAGGATTATTTCTGTATTCAGCTCAGTGGCGAATATGCTCCGGGATGCAAGTATCAGTAAAACACAAGCCCATGAACTTTGCAGTCATATCGCCTACAAACTGATGGAAATGTCGGAAAGCGGCAGGGATTTGCCTGTAGATGCCTTTATTGATGCAAATAACCTGTATAAGGAGATCCCGGCATTGAACACCCTGGAGAATACCTTCCATTGGTTGGACAATGTGAGGAATAGGCTGGTGGAAATCGTTAAAAGCAATAAAGACCAGAATCAGAATTCCATTTTGATTCAGAAGGCGAAAAAATATATCTCCGAGCATATTTCCAAAGAAATCATGCTGAGTGAAGTTGCAGGCTTTCTGAACATGAGCCACTGTTACTTCAGTACGGTTTTTAAGCAGATCACGGGAGAAAGCTTTTCAGACTATGTTGCAAAGGTAAAAATTGCCGAGGCTCAAAAGCTGTTGAAAAAGGGCAAATATAAAATCTACGAAGTGGCTGAAATGACCGGATATGAGAATGCCTACTACTTCAGCAGAGTATTCAAGAAGGTCACAGGATCTACCCCGAAGGAGTATATGGAAAGTGAAGCGTAGATGCCATTGAAAAATAGTACTATATTATGAAATAAAATGTAAGGGTTTAAAACTTAGGCAAATAAAGAGTTCATTTTCATAAATTTGCTGGTACAAAGGTGAAAAAATAGTATTGCCTTTTCAAAATACAGTTCATTCAACCACAGAAAGGGAGCCCTTATAATCAAAGCATAGGCCGTAGCAAGGCCGAAAAATCTTTTAGATTAAAGGGAGGAAGAATATGTTGTCAAAATGCTTTAAAGTCATTTCACTGGTTTTGGTATTGTCCATGCTCTTTGCTGTTGTGGGTTGCGGCGCCAAAACGGCTTCAGACCAACCGGCTCAAAAAACGGAAAGTACTGAAAAGGCAAAGCCTGCGGATAAACCTGCTGAAAAAGTTAAGATCAAATGGGCTGTATGGGATTATAGTTTGACTGCGGACTACAAAGACATCATTGAAGCATTCCAAAAGGAAAACCCGGACATCACTGTAGAACCTTTGGAAATGTCGAATAAGGGGTATGATGACAAACTCACCATTATGCTAGCCGGTGGGGATGAAACCGATGTAATTGCAATCAAGGAAATGCCTGCTTTCTCCGGATATGTGGCCAAGAAACAGCTGATGCAGCTGGATGACTTTATTGCCAAGGATAAAGTCGACATGGCGCCTTTCAACGGAATTACCGAGAACATCAAAATTGACGGGAAGCTTTATGATTTCCCCTTTAGAAGCGATTTCTGGATGCTTTACTATAACAAGGACATCTTTGATAAAGCAAAGGTTGCCTATCCTTCAGACGATATGACCTTTGAACAGTTCAGAGAAACCGCTAAGAAGCTGACCAGCGGCACAGGTAAAGACAAGACCTACGGTACTTTCATTCATAACTGGAAGTCCTGTATCATCAACTGGCCTGTAGCGGACAAGAAAGGAACGCTCATTGACGGCAAATATGATTTCATCAAGCCGGCTTATGATATATTCCTCCCAATGCAGAAGGATGACAAGTCCTATATGTCCTTTGCCGAAGCGAAGACTTCAAGCGCTCACTATAGAGGACAGTTCGAGTCAGGCAAAGTGGGTATGGTGATCATGGGATCATGGTTTGTTTCTTCCTTGATCAATGACAAGAAGGATGGAAAGCATAACGTAAACTGGGGTGTAACAAAAGCTCCGCACTTTAATGGATCAAAACCGGGTACTACTTTCGGTAATGTAACCGGGAATGCGATCAATGCAAAGGCTAAGAACCCCGAAGCAGCATGGAAATTTGTCAAATTCATGGGTACTGAAGCCGGTGCTACCATCATGGCGAAGAGAGGCAGCATGCCTGCTTACAGAACAAAGAACGTTGTCGATGCCTATAAAGGTCTTCAGGGATTGCCGGAAGGAATGGACAAAGCACTTGAAACGGCCAGCGTAGCTTTGGAATTCCCGCCATCAAAATTCAGCGCAGCCCTTGATAAGATGCTCCAGGAAGAGCATGAACTGATCATGATCGGCAAAAACGACCCGGATAAAGGAATTGCATCCATGAACAAGAGAGCTCAGGAAATTATGGCTGGCAACTAATACAGTAAATAAAACACTGATGAGAATTTGCCCTATACTAAGAAGTATGGGGCAAATCCTTACTATAGAAATTCTTATTATGGGGGATCAGGCTACTCTCCTGGTTAACAAAGGAGGTATAAGTCATACATGGAGGCAGTTAAATCCATATCACATCGTTCAAGTAAAAGAAACTCACTGGAAAGAAGAAATACCTTAAGAGCTTATGCTTTTTTACTTCCGAATTTTATAGGCTTTCTGATATTCACACTGATACCCGTCGTATGCGCAATGCTTCTAAGCTTTGTGGAATGGGATTCAGCAAACCCTATGGTTTTTGTCGGACTAAAAAACTATGCCAGGATTTTAAAAGATGAGACATTTATGATTTCCTTTTGGAACACCCTGTATTACACCATAGGGACGGTTCCTCTGACCATGGTTTGCTCTTTGGTAATCGCCCTGGTATTGAACAATAAACTGAAGGGAATAAAGTTTTTCCGGGCAGCCTTCTTCTTCCCGTATATCGTATCGATGGTAGCAGTTGCAGTTGTATGGAATATGATTTTTCACCCGACCATGGGGCCTGTCAATAGCTTCTTAATGGCGTTGGGCATCGAGAATCCGCCCGGTTGGACTGCTTCTGTTGAATGGGCCATGCCGGCAATTATCTTTGCTTCTGTCTGGAGGCAGATGGGATATTTTATGGTGATGTACCTGGCCGGGCTTCAGGGCATTCCCAGGGAACTTTATGAGGCGGCAGTGGTGGATGGAGCCAATAGTTGGCAAAAGTTTAAGAATATAACACTCCCCATGCTGACACCAACCTCGTTTTTTGTCAGTGTAATGTGTGTTATCAACGGTTTTAAGATCTTCGACATGGTTGCTGTCATGACAGAAGGCGGGCCAGGAAGAGCAACCAATGTATTGGTGCTTCATATTTACAACCAGGCATTCCTTCAGATGAAATTCGGATATGCCGCAGCGGTATCCATGGTTCTTCTGGTCTTGGTTTTGAGCATCACGGTGATCCAGTTCAAGGGAGAACAAAAATGGGTGAATTATATGTAAACACACGGGTTGAAGGGTTGTTATCAAATAATACTGATAGGTGATGGAATGAATTCAACAATTATTTCTCAAAAAAAAGAGAATCAAACTTCCTTTTTTATAAAAGAAAAATCCAAGCAATATGCTTTAAAGGCAGCATCCTACTTTGTGCTGATTTTAACCTCACTGGCGGTGCTGGTTCCATTCCTGTGGATGCTTTCCGCCTCCATCAAGCTCGATAATGATGTGTTTGAATTCCCTGTAAGGTGGATTCCTGAAAATCCAAGGTGGGAAAACTACAAGGAGATATGGGAGATCCTCCCGTTTTCAATCTTCTATAAAAACACAGCGATTCTGGCGGTTACAATTACCGTACTGAGTTTGATCACCAGCAGCCTTGCAGCGTATGCTTTTTCAAAAATCAAGTTTCCCGGCAGGAATGCCATCTTTATTTGTTATATCGGTACCATTGCGGTTCCATTCCAGGTCTATATGATTCCTCAGTTTATCATGATGAGGAAGCTGAACCTAACCGATACACTGCTTTCACTGATCCTTCTGCAATCCTTTTCAGCTTTCGGGGTTTTCCTCTTCCGTCAGTTTTTCATCAGCATTCCGGAAGAACTATCCGAGTCTGCCAGGATGGATGGACTAAGTGAGTTCGGAATTTATTTGAGGATCATCCTACCCTTAGCAAAGCCTGCGATTGCGACCTTGACCATTTTTCAATTTGTTTTTGTATGGAACAACTTCCTTGAGCCTCTGGTATACCTGACTTCTACTGATAAAAAGACGCTGCAACTGGGGATCAGGATGTTCATGACACAATATACGGCAGATTATGCTCTGATCATGGCGGCTACCGTTGTTTCCCTGATTCCTGTGGTAATATTGTTCTTTTCCATGCAGCGGTTCTTTATTGAAGGAATCGCAACGACCGGTATTAAGGGATAGAAAAACCGATCTTTTTCAACGGCGATTATAAAGGAATTATTGCGAAAGTGAATAGAAGTTCCTGTACGACAGGATATGAATACATGAAAATTCTTTTTATATAGTGGTTAACAGAAACATCTGTATTTTCTGTATACCACTATATGTATATACAAGCAAATCAGAATCTTTTTTCAAAGCAGGAGGTCACAATGAAAAACATCGTGGATGAGGGAATAAGGTACCCACAAAAATACTCTATCTCTCCAAAGATAACAAGAGAATACTGTGAAAGGGCAATACAGTTTATTTTAAATAAGATCGATCAGAATCTTGAAACCTTTACTTACAAGTTCCCGGCACCAGCCAGTATCAACAACGTATATCCTGCCATAGACAATACGGATTGGACTTCCTCCTTCTGGACAGGAATGCTTTGGCTGGCCTATGAGATTTCAGGAGATGACAAATATCGTAAGATCGCAGAGATTCAACTGGCAGATTATAAAAAGCGAATTGAAGTGAAGATTTGTACGGATACCCATGACCTGGGATTCCTTTACACACTTTCCTGCGTAGCAGCCTATAAGCTGACAGGGAATGAAGAAGCTAGGAATACAGCCTTGAAGGCGGCAGACCTTTTGATGACCCGATACTTTGAAAAAGCCGGGATCATTCAAGCCTGGGGAGATTTGAATGATCCCGGAAATCGGGGAAGGATGATCATCGACTGCTGTATGAATCTTCCGCTTTTATATTGGGCTACAGAAATGACTGGGGATGGAAAATATTATAACGCTGCCTGGAACCATGTGAATCAAGCAGCAAAGTATATTGTTCGCGAGGATGCTTCAAGCTTTCATACTTATTATATGGATGTGGAAACCGGCGAACCCAGGTTTGGCAAAACAGCACAAGGATACTCGGATAACTCCTGCTGGACAAGAGGCCAGGCGTGGGGAATTTATGGGCTTGTACTCAGCTATGTTTATACAGGGGATTGGAAGCTGATAGAACTAAATAAGAAGATCACCAATTACTTTTTGAACAGGCTTCCGGAAGACTATATCTGTTATTGGGACCTGATTTTTACGGAAGGCAATGAAGAACGGGACAGTTCAGGGGCTGCCATTGCAGCTTGCGGTATTCTTGAAATGGCAAAGCACCTGCCGTTAACTGATCCATATAGAGAGGTCTATCAAAATGCATCTTTGAATATCATCCAATCACTGTCTGAGAATTACACCTCCGCAAGCTGTCCGGAATCAAACGGCCTTTTGCTCCATGCGGTCTATGCGAAGCCGGATGGAAAGGGAATTGACGAGTGCAATATCTGGGGGGATTATTTCTATTTTGAGGCCCTTGTAAGGTTGGTGAAGGACTGGAAACTGTACTGGTAAGATTAAGCGGAGGGGTATATGTATGAGTGAAAGACAGGATGAGGCTCTCCCTTTCAAGAGCTATAAGGATAACAGAGTTGAGTATTTACCCTGGGAAAAGCCTCTGTCAGAGGAACAGGCTGAAGCGCAGAAAGAATGGCAGCGGTTTTTAAGGGAAGAGTATAAAGCGCAAATCGGTAAGGACTGCTTTATTTCTACGCTTGCCAATATCTATAACGTTGAAAAAATGGTATTGGGCGATCAATGCCTGATCGGAGCAGATACCCTGCTTAGGAATATATCGCTTGAAATGGGTGAAGACTGTTCCATCAACACATTTTCGTATCTTCAAGGCAAAATCAGGATGGGGAATATGGTGAGAATCGGACCTAAAGTGAGTATTATCGGCACGAATCATGGGCACTCCAACCCACATATTCCAATTATAAAACAGTCTCATACACAAAAAGGAATCGAAATAGGAGATGATATCTGGATCGGAGCCAATGCAGTCATTGTTGACGGCGTTAGGATCGGCTCTCATAGTATTATTGCGGCCGGAGCAGTGGTTACAAAGGACATTCCTGAATACTCCGTAGCAGGGGGAAATCCCGCAAGGATCATTAAAAATCGTTTAACTGGTGAAAAACTGGCCGGGACCAATTCTTCGATGGAGGAAGATCTCGTAAATAAGCTTAGACGCTTTGGAGAAATAGTGAAAGGGCAGTATAAGGATGTGCTAAAGCATTATGTCGCTAGAGTCGGAGATGAGGATGTTTATCTTAATCAACCAGAGGCAGAGCCAACGGTCAGGGCCTGGTGCGATGCAGTGGAGATTGCAGCGTTTTTTGATGACATTCCAGCTATTTGCAGTAAGAGTGATCTGATCCACAAGCTTAGTTCCATGCAGACTCAGGAAATTGGTTATAATGTACTGACTTTGGGATATGCACTGGAGGTTCTGGGTTCAACCTTCAGCCAACCGTTTTTTGAGGTTGAGAATATGAGCGCTGCGGATTTGTATCAACATCTGGATAGCCTGCCCTGGAAAGAGCGTGCTTGGGAAAGCGGTGCCTGGGTTGATCATTATGGGACAGCCCTGTACTTTAACAAGAAGTATTTTGCTTCCAGGAAAAACGCTGCTGAAGTTTTCGGATGGTTGATATTGAATTGTGACCAACGCACAGGACTGTGGGGAGCATCCCAAGGCGCTGATTATCTCCAGCCCGTCAATGGATTTTATCGTCTGACCAGAGGAACTTACGCCCAATTTGGAATTCCTCTTCCGTACCCTGAGACAGTTATTGATACCGTACTTGCGCATTCCAGGAATGCCAATTACTTTGGTAAGGATAAAGGAAATGCCTGCCATGTGTTGGATGTAATCCATCCGCTTTGGCTCTGCGGCAAGCAAACCGATTATCGGAGGGAAGAGGGCAAAGCCTGGGCGCTGAAACAAATCAGCCGGATTCTGAACAGGTGGGTGCATGGAAAAGGTTTCAGCTTCCAACTTGAACTCACAGATGAGCCTGGCTTACAGGGAACGGAAATGTGGCTCAGCATTTTGTTCCTTCTGGCCGAATACTGCGGTTTAAGCCAAGCATTGGGATACCGGCCAAAAGGAGTTCACCGCATAGAGGTTGCGTTGGATATCAGATCAAACGGATAACTTGAAATTAATTTTATTCACTGGGGGAATGAATCATGAACAGGTTTAATGAGGTTGCCAACAACCCCTTGAAAAGTAGAAAAGACATGCAGGAAGCGGTCAACCAGATATGTAATCCTCTTGCCCCATTCTATAGCGATGGTAAAGCGAGACTTCATATAGGAAATACAGGAACTTACTGTATTGAGTCGACTGCCCGAATGGAGGCTTTTGCAAGACCTTTGTGGGGACTTGTACCGCATGCTGCAGGGGGCGGCGAATCAGAACTTTGGAGAATATATTTAGAGGGTATACGAAACGGTACGAACCCCGAACATGAAGAGTACTGGGGTATCATTGCTGATAAAGACCAATTGATGGTGGAAATGGCAGTTCTGGGGTTTGCACTTTCTATGATTCCTGAAAAGGTCTGGTACCCGCTAAATGAAGGAGAAAAGAAGAATCTAGCGGACTGGCTTCTTCAAATCAACCATTATGTGGTAGTAGACAGCAATTGGTTGTTTTTCAGGGTGCTGGTAAACCTTGGTCTGAAAAAGGTGGGGGAAGCCTATAACCGGGAAATGATGGAAAAGGACCTGAACCGGCTGGATGAGTTCTATCTTTCTGACGGCTGGTATCAGGATGGGATATCAGAACAGAGAGACTATTACATTCCTTTTGCCATGCATTTTTATGGATTGATTTATGCAAAGCTGATGGAAAAGGAAGATAAACAACGTTCAATAAGGTATAAGGAAAGGGCGGTTACCTTTGCAAAGGATTTTATTTATTGGTTTTCCAGTGACGGTACCTCTGTTCCTTTTGGCAGGAGCTTGACGTATCGGTTTGCCCAGTCAGGCTTTTGGGGGGCTTTGGCCTTTGCAGATGTAGAGGCAGTGCCCTGGGGTGTGATCAAGGGAATTGTTTTAAGAAATCTCAGATGGTGGTTCAAACAGCCCATATTTTCTACCGATGGGATTTTAACCATAGGATACGCTTTCCCGAATCTGCATATGGCAGAAGGGTATAATGCTCCCGGGTCTCCTTATTGGGCCTTGAAAACCTTCCTGCCTCTGGCACTTCCGGAGGATCATCCTTTTTGGATGGCAGAGGAGCTGGAATTGCCGGAGCTTGAAACCAAATCAGTGCAGCAACATCCTCACATGATTTTATGCCGACAGGAAGAAGGAAGGCATGTGCTCGCCTATACAGCAGGACAGCATGCAGCCTTTGAGCCGGTCCACTGTGCAGCAAAGTATGAAAAGTTTGTTTATTCCAATGTTTTTGGATTCAGTGTACCCAGAGGAGATTTCGGCTTGGAGCAGGGTGCCTACGATTCGATGCTGGCGCTGAGCGAGGGGGATCAACTCTATAGAGTCCGGCGGAAATGTGAAGCTTATGCAGTAGAAGAGAATTATATATATTCAAAATGGAAACCCTGGAAGGATGTAGAGGTCCAGACCTGGGTGGTACCGGTCATGCCGTGGCACGTACGGATTCATCTGGTGAAAACCAACCGTACCCTTGATACTGCCGAAGGTGGTTTTGCCATTGCCAAGGAGAAAGAAATGACAGTTCCCGGGGGAAGTGATATTATTCTGGAAGGACATAGTATTGCAGCAAGATTTCCTTGGGGTACCAGCGGAATAGTTGACCTTGCAGGTGAAAGAAGACCAGAAATCATTCGTGCTGAACCCAATACAAATCTTATGGCACCAAGGACATACATTCCCACTTTGAAAGGAAGATTGGAACCAGGCGCCCATGTGATGGCATGTGCCGTCCTTGGAGAAGGGTCGGGTCAGTCAGAAAGCAATGCCTGGAACAAACCACCCAGAGTAATTATTGAGAAAGATGAAATACGGGTTGAGGATTTCGGTAATGAGATATTGATCGCAATTAAATGCAGTTAAACGATTATTTATGAATACAATGATGGTTGGAAAATATTGTATAAATAAGGCGTGTGTGGTATATTATCCGTAGAGGGCGGCTGCCTACAGCCGCCCTCTTGAATATTAAACCTCTATTCCAAAATAATTCCTCGCGTTATTGAAGGAGATATCCTGTACCATCTTTCCAAGCAGCTTCATATCATCCGGCGCTTCACCGTTTTCAACCCAATTCCCAAGAATGTTGCAGAGGATTCTTCTGAAATACTCGTGACGGGTATAGGAAAGAAAACTTCTCGAGTCAGTCAGCATTCCGACAAATCTGCTTAAAAGTCCGAGATTGGCCAGAGCGATCATTTGCCTTTCCATGCCGTCTTTCTGATCATTGAACCACCATGCGGAACCAAACTGGATTTTGCCCGGAATTCCCCCGCCCTGGAAACAGCCGATGATGGTACCCAGCATTTCATTATCCTTGGGATTCAAAGAATAAAGGATGGTTCTAGGGAGTTCATCGGATTGATCCAGTGCATCTAACAACTTCGCAAGCGGCTGTGCAAAATTCCAGTCACCGATGGAATCAAAGCCCGTATCCGGCCCAAGAAGCTTCATCATCCTTGTAGTATTGTTCCTCATAGTACTGATGTGGAGCTGCATTGTCCACCCAAGTCTCGAATATTGCTTTCCAAGGAAAAGAAGGACCTGGGTTTTATATTTTCCGATTTCTGCAGCAGAAAGAGGCTTTCCTGCCATTGCAGCTTCAAATATTTCTGAAGCCTCGGCTTCGGTTCCTTCAATAAAAACGATCGGATCAAGTGCATGGTCTGAGATTCTGCAGCCTGTGGCATGAAAGAAGTCCAACCTCGACGCCAGGGCCTTCTTTAAATCCCCAAAGGTTTTGATTGGATATCCCACGACGCTTCCCAATTTGCCAATCCATTCGATAAAACCTGCTTTGTCGATATTAAAGCTCTTATCCGGACGGAAGGCAGGCAGCGCTTTGACATCAAAGCTGTCATCTTCTGCGATGGCTTTGTGGTATTCCAATGAATCAACGGGATCATCGGTGGTGCAGATGACTTTAACGTTGGAACGCTGGATCAAGCCTCTGGCAGTGAATTCGTCCTTTTGAAGCATTGCATTGCATCTTTCCCAGATACTCTCAGCTGTTTCCGGAGACAACAACTCGTTGATCCCAAAGAATCTTCTGAGTTCAAGATGGGTCCAATGGTATAAAGGATTCCCGATGCAAGCCGGCATCGTTTCTGCCCATTTTATGAATTTTTCCTTATCGCTCGCATCTCCGGTGATGAATTTTTCTTCAATACCATTGCTTCGGATAGCCCTCCACTTGTAGTGATCTCCGCCAAGCCATAATTCGGTGATATTTCTGTATTTCTTGTTTTCTGCGATTTCTTTCGGATTCAGGTGGCAGTGATAGTCATATATCGGCATATCCTTGGCATAGTCATGATATAGTTTGATAGCCGTCGGGGTTTCAAGTAAAAAATTCTCGTCCATAAATGGTTTCATGGAAGTTATCCTCCTGCTTTATAGAATTGTTTAAGTTATTCCTCTGAATTTGCCTATTTTGCTTAAGACACCAATGGCGAAAATGCTGATACTACCATTATAGAACTTGCATTTGCATGATTCTTTGCTTTTATTGCTTGATTCTTTGCAAAAATTGCTGTGTGCCTGGAAGGATAAATTTTATATTATTTGCTATGAACACAAATTCAGCGCGTTGCCGCCGGTCCAACAAAAAAGTACAGACGGTGCAAAAAAGTGATAATTGATGTATATTCATTTCTGTCGGATCCAATCGAATGCAAAAATGTCATGCCAACTGCAATATCTTCCAGTGAACATACAAATCAAAAAAGGTATCATGAAAATATAAGGAGTCTCGAAGGAAGTCACAAGAATGGAACGGATCTTCCTATTCAAGCCCCTTTGCTGAATGATGGAAATGCTGAAAATAAAAATGCTCTGTCAATTGAATATTCATACCTGGAAACAAGGCAAATAGAAGGATTGACGTGATAAATATCATATCGGAATGCCCGGCAATATGCTATATTCAAGACAATATCATTGATGTTAATGAGGTGAGGTTGAATTGATGTTTCCTCGAAAAGGATTTAAGGGTGGAGCTGCTGTACCTCATAGAAAAAATACCGCCGAAATCGAGACGGTTTCAATGGGAATTCCACAAAAGGTTGCTATTCCCATGAGTCAGCATATTGGTGCACCCTGCGAGACGGTAGTTAAAAAAGGAGATTTTGTAAAGGTCGGGCAAATCATCGGTGATTCGTCGGCTTTTGTTTCCTCTCCGGTACACGCTAGCGTTTCAGGCACCGTAGTAGAAATATCCCCAAGACTTTTTGCAGGGGGGAGTCAAGTATTGACGGTTGAAATTGAAAGCGACGGGAAACAGGAAATTTATGAGGACATAAAACCACCGAAGTACGCCAATCAAAAGGAGTTTTTGGAGATGATCCGAAAATCCGGTTTAGTCGGTCTGGGCGGAGCTGGATTCCCAGCCCATGTAAAGCTTTCACCGCCGCCGGACAAAAAAATCGATACCCTGATTATCAACGGGGCGGAATGTGAGCCTTATATTACATCAGACTACAGAGAGATCCTGGAGAATTCCTGGAACATCCTGTGTGGAATCGAAATTCTTATGGAATTGATGAGTTTTAAAGATGTCTGGATAGGAATTGAAGACAACAAGCCAGAAGCGATACGGATTTTAAGCGAGATGGCGGATAATCATGACAATATCAATGTAGTCAACCTGAAGTCCCGGTACCCGCAAGGGGCTGAAAAAATGCTGATCTATGCTGTTACCGGAAGAAAAGTCCCACCCGGAAAACTTCCAGCAGATGTAGGGGTCATTGTTATGAATGTGAACAGTGTATCCTTTATCGCAGAGCATATCAAAACCGGGATACCACTGGTTAAAAAGAAGGTAACCGTAGACGGATCCGCCGTCAAAAACCCATCCAATGTAGAGGTGCTGATTGGAACACCGTTGGAAGAAGTCTTTAATTACTGCGGAGGTTTTAAATCGGAGCCGGCAAAGATTCTGATGGGCGGCCCCATGATGGGAATTGCGCAGTACTCTTTACAGAATTCAGTGGTGAAACAAACCAATGCGCTGCTTGCTTTCGATGAAAGCGAGGCAACCCTGCCAAAGGAAAGCGTGTGTATCCGATGCGGAAAATGCGTAGAGGCATGTCCCATGAACCTGATACCTCTCAGCATCAATCAAGGGGTATCCAACCAAAACCTCGAGTCATTAAAGAAATATCATATAAATGATTGCATAGAATGCGGATGCTGCTCTTATGTTTGCCCGGCAAAAAGGTACCTGGTCCAGTCCATGAGGCTCGGGAAAACCATGCTCAGGAATGCAGCGGGCAAATAAACAGTGAGACTTCCTTTTATATTTTTTCTTAAGGGGGAACGAGTTTGAACAATCCATTGATCGTATCATCTTCTCCTCATTTGAGGAGTTCCGATACCACAAGCAGCATTATGCTGGATGTGATCATTGCGCTTTCTCCAGCTTTATTGGCAGGAGTATTCTTTTTTAGAGTAAGAGCGCTTCTTGTAATCCTGGTTACGGTTGGCGCCTGCGTGCTTTCAGAATACCTTGCGCGGAAAGCAATGAAGCGGGAATCAACACTAGCGGACCTTAGTGCCGTCGTTACCGGAGTTCTTCTTGCACTCAATTTTCCGGCAACACTGCCTTTATGGATGGCAGCCATCGGAGGAGCGGTTGCCATCGTGATTGTCAAGCAGTTGTTTGGAGGACTGGGGCAGAATTTTGTAAATCCTGCACTGGCGGCCAGGGTCATCTTGCTTGTGTCATGGCCTGTACAAATGACTCAATGGATCACACCAGGCCCGGATGCTGTTTCATCAGCAACACCTCTGGCAGTGATCAGGAATGGAAAAGAATCAGTTGAAGGTTCTCTTCCCGGCTTACTGCAGCTTTTTTCCGGGAATGTGGCAGGATGTATCGGCGAGACTTCAGTGATCGCAGTCCTTCTGGGTGCCGGATATCTGTTTTATAAGAGGATTATTACTCCCGAAATTCCCTTAGCGTTTATTGGAACAGCCGCATTATTTATTTGGGTTTTCGGAGGGGAGTCGTTGTTTGCCGGCAACTTTATTTATCATACTCTATCCGGGGGATTGATGCTGGGTGCGTTTTTTATGGCGACGGATTATGCCACTTCTCCGGTAACTTCTAAAGGTAAGATCCTGATGGGGATCGGTTGCGGCCTCCTGACCGGTGTCATCCGCTTATATACCAATTACCCGGAGGGTGTATCCTTTGCGATCCTGCTGATGAACATTGTGACTCCGCTGATTGACAGATATACAATCCCCAAAAGCTTTGGAGGTGAAAAAGCAAGTGCGTGATATAGTTAAACCTGCATTGATACTGTTTATGATTTGTGTTGTAGTTTCGGTCAGCCTTGCTTTTACTTATTCAACAACAAAGAATCAAATTAACGCACGGGAAATACAAGCTGCTGAAGCCGCAAGAAAAGAAGCTTTATCTGCTGCGGACAGCTTCGAAAAGATAGATGGTATCAAAGGGATTGCCAGTGGAAAACCGGAACTGGAAACTGTTAAAGAGGTTTATAAGGGACTGAAGGGAACTGAGCTTCAAGGGTACGTATTTACGGTTGAACCCAAAGGATACGGGGGTCCCATTCACATAACGGTGGGAATTGATACAAAAGGTAAGTTGTGTGGGATAAAAATCGGTCAGAACAATGAGACTCCAGGATTGGGAACGAAAGCGGCTGAACCGGCCTTTATGTCCCAACTGACAGGTATTGTGCCAAAAGAGCCGCTTAAAGTAGTGAAAGGAAAAAAGTCCAAACCGGAAGAAGTAGAAGCTGTCAGCGGCGCGACCATAACCTCCAAAGCAGTAGTTGGAGCTGCACAGGCAGCGGTTGATATTGCTTTGAAAATTGCCGAAAAGGAGGGTGGAGTAAAATGAGCACCAAATCAGATAAGAAAATGGCCTTTAAAATACTGAGCAACGGACTTGTAAAAGAGAATCCGACCTTAAGGCTGGTTTTAGGTACTTGTCCGACGCTGGCCGTGACCACCTCTGCAATCAACGGTATTGGTATGGGACTAGCTACGACAGCTGTGTTGGTGGGCTCCAATGCAGTAATATCCATGACGAGGAAAGTAATTCCCGATAAAGTAAGAATTCCGGCCTATGTAACCATCATCGCCGGCTTTGTAACGATAGTACAGCTTTTGTTAAAAGCCTACTTGCCTGCACTGGACAAAGCTTTGGGAATTTTTATTCCACTGATTGTAGTAAACTGTATCATTCTTGCCCGTGCAGAAATGTTTGCCAATAAAAATACGGTACCCTTATCGATCCTGGATGGAATCGGAATGGGGCTGGGATTTACCATGGCGCTGCTCGCAATAGGGTCTGTGAGGGAACTGCTTGGAAATGGAACACTGTTTGGTATCACCATTACGGCGAACCTCTTTGATCCCGCCATCATCATGATTCTTCCGCCGGGAGGATTTCTGGCTTTTGGTATAATTATCGGATTGCTGAACAAGTTTACGGCTGTCAAGGTGACAAAAACAGGGTGTAATGCCTGTGATATGAAGTGTGGTTCCTGTGGTCGCCATGGGGAGGTGGCTAAGGGATGAGGGAGTTTATTGTTTTGGTGATCGGAGCCATTTTGGTTGAAAATTTTGTTGTGGCAAAATTTCTTGGGATATGCCCATTTCTGGGCGTTTCAAAGAAGCTGGAAACTGCTTTGGGAATGAGCGGCGCCGTTATATTTGTTATGACGATTGCCTCAGCAGTGACCTGGATTCTGAATAAGTACTTACTTGTTACTTTCGGTTTGGGTTATCTCCAGACCATCGCATTTATTCTTGTCATTGCAGCTTTGGTACAGTTTGTTGAGATTGTTCTTAAGAAGTTCATCCCTCCGCTGTACAGAGCCCTGGGAATATATCTTCCCTTGATCACCACCAACTGTGCGGTCTTAGGGGTTGCACTGATCAATATTCAGAGAGAATATAGCTTTGCTAAATCTGTTCTGTACAGCTTTGGAGCAGGATTGGGATTTACTCTGGCCCTGGTGCTTTTTGCCGGTGTCCGGGAGAGGATTGAATACAGTGATATTCCGGAATCTCTCAAAGGGCTTCCGATTACACTGATTGCTGCGGCGCTGGTGTCGGTATCGTTTTTTGGCTTTCAAGGCTTGTTTTCAAAATAAGGGGGGGATTCCATGGAACTGCTGATGCCGGCCTATATTATTGGAGGATTGGGAATTGTATTTGGCTTGGGTCTTGCATATGCATCCAAGGTATTTGAAGTCAAAGTAGATGAAAAGGTTATGCGCGTGAGAGAAGTTCTTCCGGGGGCAAACTGCGGGGCGTGCGGGCAGACCGGCTGTGACGGGTTTGCAGAGGGGGTAGTCGGCGGAACCTGTGCGGCTAATGGCTGTCCGGTAGGAGGTGCTCAAGTTGCTGCTCAGATTGCCTCTATCATGGGTGTGGAAGCAGCGAGTTTGGAGAGTAAAGTTGCCAGAGTGATGTGTAACGGCACCTTCAGTAATTGTTCGAGTAAATTTCAATATTCGGGGATTGAAGATTGTACAGCGGCAGCAAATCTATTTGGAGGTCCCTCCGCTTGTTCTTATGGCTGTGTTGGTATGGGAAACTGTGTTCGAGCCTGCGCATTCGGTGCGATTGTAGTTGAGCACGGTGTGGCCAAAGTAATACAGTCCAAGTGTACATCCTGCGGGAAATGCATTCAGTCCTGTCCCAAAAAGATTATCACGATGGTTCCTGCTTCCAATGAATATGCAGTGCGGTGCATGAGCCCGGATAAGGGAAACATCGTCAGAAAAAACTGTACTGCTGGATGCATCGGATGTGCAAAGTGCTCGAAGGTATGCCCGGTAAATGCAATTAAAATGAAGGGGGCACTGGCAGAAATCGATCCTCAGACATGCATCAACTGCGGAGAGTGTATCAAGGTTTGTCCGACAGGAAGCATTAACCGGTACTTTTGCGAGCAGCAAAGCATTGATTAAGGGATTTAAATAATGGATTAAACAATAAACGCAGAAAGAGAGGTGGTAAATCCCTCTCTTTTATTTGTAGATAGAAAATTGTGTTCAATTTACCATATTTAATACGCTTGTAACTTGTTTTGTTGCATAAGTTGCTATATGATAGTGTCAGGAACAGAAGTTCCGGCTTTTTTGTTGATTGCAGCCAAAGGTATACATGTAAGGTCAACCCATCCTAAGAAGAAAGTAGTTGATTCCTCTGGTACAAAAATTCACAACAAGGCAGTACATGCTCAATCATGATTTTGAATTCTACCATTACAAGGACGATCAGCTTTTTGAGGTGGATTATCATAATCATGATTTTTATGAGGTTTATTTTTTTATTTCCGGCTATGTGACCTATATTGTCGAGGGAAAGTCCTACAGGTTGAAACCCGGGGACATCATCCTGGTCAACAACAAGGAGCTTCACAAGGTAACCATCGGCCGCGGAGCGGTTTATGAAAGAGTCAACATATGGATTGATCCGGCCTATATCACAAGACTCAGTACCGATAGCACAGACCTTTTCATGTGCTTTGAGTCTTCTTCAAGGAAAAAGTACAACCTGCTCCGGCCTGGAGCGGAGACTTTGGCGCATTTGAGGAGCATCGTTTCCAAGCTGGAAAAGGCATATAACAGTTCCGGCTTCGGCAGTGATATATTAAAGAACGTATATCTCAGTGAATTGATTGTATACTTGAATAGGGCTTACCTGGATACGAGAGATGAGGAAATTGAATCGGATATCGAATACAATGAGAAGATCAGCAATGTGATCAGGTATATCAATGCAAACCTGCAGGAGGAGCTGTCACTTGAGGACTTATCGGCAAAATTCTTCATCAGCAAGTATCATCTTCTCCGGGAATTTAAAAAGAATACGGGGTATACCATCCACCATTATATCCAGCAAAAGCGGCTCATCATGGCGAGAATGCTTTTGAAAGACAATATTAAAGTCACGGAAGTAAGTCTGAGGTGCGGATTCGGTGATTATTCCAATTTCATCAGATCCTTCAAGAAGGAATACGGAGTTTCTCCGAAAAAATTCTGCAAAGAAGTGATGTCAAGCTAATGTCTACGGGGAAATAGCATATGATATTCATAATAACGATCAAGGGGAACGGGAATATGATAAGAAAAGTCGGTTTAATTGTTTTAGGGGCGGTACTCCTTTGGACGCTTTACGGATGTGCCGGCAAAAGAAGCGCCAAACCGGAAGAGAGCAGCAAAGGGAAAGAGGCAGCTGTTGCCCAGGCAGAATCCACTCCGAAGGAAGAAGTCAAAGAGTCTCCCAAAACAGTGAATGAAGGCACAGATAAGAGTGAAAACAAGGAAAATGAAAAAAACAAATCTCAGGATAATAAGCAGCAAGCAGCGGAGACCAAGGATGAAAATCAAGAGGAGGAAGCTGGCGAAGGTACTGCTGAGGGTAATGCCGGTGTAAACGACGGCCAGGAGAAAGACTATGGAGAAATCGGATTTGATCTCGTGAAAAATGAATCTCTCGGCAGCTTGAAATATGGTCTTACGGAAAAAGAGCTGGTTCAGAAATTGGGACAGCCGGAGGAGAAATCCAAAGCAATGGTTTGGGGATCGGATGGTATGGAGCATCAATCGTTTTACTACAAAGCCAAAGGCATCGAACTGGACATGATTAAGGATGAGAATGTTTGGAGCATCCGGACCATCAATATCAAGAAACCTTGTGATTTTAAAACAAAACGGAACATTGGAATCGGAAGCTCAAAGGAAGAGGTTTTGAAGGTCTATAAGGAAGAACTGAATCCTGAGAATTCAGGACACGATACCGAAAGTTATATTGCCGGAACGGTTTATGGCGGCATTATTTTTGGCTTTGAAAATGGTGAAGTGTCTTCAATTTTTATCGGAGCTGCGGCAGAGTAGTGTTTTACGGATGGTTAATAGTGATCAAGTGAAGATCTCTGCGCTTTAGGAGGTACTTTTGTGAAAGCAAATTTCCATACCCACTGCACCTTTTGTGATGGGAAGCATGACCCTGAACTTTATATTGAGGAAGCATTAAAAAAGGGATTCAGAGCTTTGGGCTTTTCCAGTCATGTTCCCATGCCCTTTGAAAACTCCTGGGCGATGAAGGCGGGCCAGGAAACGGCATACTTGAAGGAGATCGGCAGGCTGAAGGAAAAATACAAGGATAGGATTCAGATTTATGCAGGCCTGGAATTGGATTATTACGACAGTGAGAGAAGAAATGATTTCAGACAGTTGGAACTGGACTATATCATTGGCTCCGTCCATTGGTTTACGAATATGGAAAAGCAGCAATACTACAGCATCGATGGCAACGCCGAGGAATTCCGGGCGACTCTGAATGAGCTTTTTAAAGGGGATATGAAAAGCTTTGCCACGGCGTATTACAAGCAAATGATCAATATGGTCCGTGAATTCAAGCCGGATATTGTCGGCCATCTTGATGTCATCAAAAAGAATAACAAAGGTGAAACTTACTTCAGTGAAAAGGATCCCTGGTACAGAGCTCTTGTCAATGAACTTCTGCTTGTTATTGCTGCAAATGGCTCTATTGTGGAAGTGAACACAGGAGGGATCACTCGAGGGTATATCGATGAAGCTTATCCAAGTCAGTGGATTTTAGTGGAATGCAGAAAGCTGGATATACCCGTCGTGATCAGCGCCGATGCCCACTCTGCTCAGGATATAGACGGCTGTTTTGAATATGCGGTTTCACTGCTTAAAGAATCCGGCTATACTGAGCAGAGGACATTGACGAATGGGGTTTGGATCAGCGAGAATCTCTGATTATTCCAATATCCTGCCGTTACTTTCAATAAATTGAAGAACGTCCTGGAAACCGGGTGCATTCAGAACCCCGGGGAAAGTGGTACAAACCATCGCAGCCAGAGCGGAAGCAAAATTGATGGTTTTGCTGTCGGACCATCCATTCAAAAGACCATATAAGATTCCAGAACGGAATGAGTCGCCGGCGCCGGCGGTATCCACCGCTGTAACGCGATAAGGTTCAAATTTGTTGACTGCTTCGCCCTTCCTTGAGTATAGAATGGGATCCTGTCCAAAGGTAAAAATCACAAGTCCATTACAGTGTTCACGATACTTCAAATATAATTCACGGTGATCACAGCCGGCATATTTTCCGCCCCTGAATTCGCCGGAGATAATGAGAACCTCCGCGTTCTTTGCAATCTCGCTGGTATATTCGCAATCTATCGTAACATAGGGCTTATTCATACTTTTACATAGCTGGGCGGTTTTCAGGGATTCCTCCTTGAAAAACGGGTCCAGGCAGACGATTTTTGAATTCTGAATGTCTTCCGAGCTGGGAGTGTTCCAGTCCTCTTTATCGTGCAGCTGAACATAGGTTCCGAAAATCGTCCTTGTCTTGCTGTCAGCAAAGACGATCTCCTGCACTCCTGAATAGTCCGCCTTGATGGTCAATCTGGAGGTATCGATATTAAAGCGGTCCAGAATTTGCTTTGTAAAAATACCCTCATCGTTTTTACCCAACCAGTTGCCATCCAGTTTCACCTTTAAACCGAGCTTGCTTAAAACAATGGATGAATTGGCGGCCTCTCCTCCAACCATTTTATAAGTGTCTTTGATTTCAGAATAACAATCGGCTCCCGGGAAGTTGTCAGCCAATATATGCAGCGTACTGGATGAAATCATACCGAAAGAATAAATATCAAATTGCATTTTCATATCCTCCTTGGTTTATGTTGAATTAAATTAAAGGATAGGTCCTCCTTTGAGCATATCGTTGCACCGTAAACAATCCGGATCATCGCAGTGGGTGATGGATGGATTGTTTTTTATTGCTTCAGTGACAACATCTACAAACTTTTTAAAGTCATAGATCTTCCATGTACTATTCCCAACAACAACCGTGTCCTCAATACCGGACACAAAGGGTTGCAACCGGTTAAAACCTTCCGAACAGCTGCCGACCCTTGACTCCTGGACTTCTCCTGCAGCATTTCTAGCCCAGCGGATAAATAAATTCCTTCCTGCCAGCTTTTCTGCAAAATGGATGGCAGTAGCCCTGGTGAGCTCCACTCCCATCAGCACAAGAACTCCTTCCTGCGCATACATTTTTTCAAAGGGTCCATATACGTTTTCAAAGCTTTGGGATGCAATGAATTCCTTTGCTCCAGGCCCGACGGATGCAAAGGAATTCAGGGGATGCATTCCTCTGCTGTGGTTTTTCATGGACAAAACGGCAGCCGGGACCGCCCCCATGGTTTTTGATATGTCATTACAGGCAATGCTATATATCCTGGATTTGCTTTCCGGATTGGCGGATATTTTGGAATAATCCATCCCATTCTGTACTGGAGCGGTTCCGTGCGGCGGAGGAACTTCGAAATCATAGGAAAAGGTGGGGACAACCAATGTGCAGTTTTCGTCCATCAAAGCATTGATGATTGTGACAGCACCGCCATCTATTGGTCCGAAAGACTTTAAGGAGGAATGGATACACAGTGTTTTGCCGGATAGATGCTTCTCCAGAACAGCCTTTTTTATTTCATTATAGCCAATCATATGTGACTCTCCTATTCTCCATGATTCTATGGAAGGTTATATTCATTATAGGGCTTAGTGGTTTCAAGTGAAATGTACCGGGTGAATGGATTGATGTAAAAATTCACAAGTTCATGTATAATCGCACCTGTCCGAAGCCGCTTGTATTGCGATTAGTGTTGTTTTTTTGTATCATTAGTTTGTGAGGATAGTACCTGGTGCTTTTAACGGAAGGCGCTACGCCGATAAAACTTGGAGAATAATTGGAGAATATGCCATGTCAGAGACTGGTAGTGTTTCACTGATTGAGGCCCTTAAGCAGTCCATTAAAACCATCGAGATGAACTACAGCGGAAACTGGGTGGTCACCGGTGGAAATGAAAACCCTGGAAAATTAAAATCAGAGCAGGCCGGCAGGAATGACTCAAATTATGATAAAGTCGTAGAAATCAGCAGTCACGATTTTGTAGAAATGTTTGTTTGTGTCGAAGGATGCTGTGCTCTGCAGTTGGAGGACCATGTTTTTGAAATCGGAAAGGGGGATGTCGGTGTGATTTTGCCCGGCGTCTCGCATATTGAGCTTCCGATCAAGGGCTGTACCTATACCGGAATATGGATCGTCGCCCATACTGGAAGGACAGCGCTTCACGTGTCCGGAAAAAATTCGCAGGGATTCTTTATTGCAGATGGGTTTACCTTTGATACAGAGCACAATGCGATGCTCAACTCAATTATCCTGAATATGAGTATCGAAGCGAAGAATAAACTGCCGTATAACATTGAAATCGTCAAGACTTATATATTGCAGGTGCTGATGACCTGCCTGAGAAATGTAGAGAATTCGCGCAACCTGGGTCTGACCGGAGTGACATGGAAGGATTCGGTGGTATCGGATGTTCAAAACTACATTGAGTGGAACTATCAGAAACAAATCCGGGTAGAAGATATCTCGCGGCTGGTATGTATCAGCAACAATTATTTGAATACCATCTTCAAAGCAGCAACAGGTAAAACCATCATGAGATATATTGAAGATTTCAAAATAGACAAAGCGATGCACCTGCTTAAAACGACGGACTTAAGCATCAAGGAGATTTCTATCCGCCTTGGATATTATGACCAGTATCATTTCAGTAAAATGTTCAAAAAAAGACAAAGGTCCTCACCAAAGCAGTTTAGAGAGGATCAAATCATGCCAAAGGCTTGAAACCTTGTTGCGAAGGGTTCAGCCCGGCGCTTTTGGGGTAAAGGGAAGATGAAGCATAAAAAGCAGATCAACTTTGAAATGTTGTTTGAGAGCGATTCCTTTGGCAAAAAGAGCCCATGGATCACTCTTTTCCATTTGTATAAGGGGAATTGGACCAATATTCTGATTTCTACTTTCTACTATTTGATCAAGAGCTCTCCGGTATGGATCATACCTTTGGTAACTGCCAGCATCATCAATGTGGCAACCGAACCAGCCAAACACAGCTTGAACGAGCTTTGGCTGTATCTTTTTATCGTCCTGGTTTCTCTTGCACAGAATATCCCTATTCATACGCTTTATACGGGCTACTTGAGCAAAGCCATCCGGTATGTTGAAGCGGGGCTCAGAAGTTCTCTGGTGAGGAAGCTACAGCAGCTTTCCATTTCCTATCACAAGGAATTAAAATCAGGAAAGCTTCAGTCAAAAATCTTACGGGATGTAGAAGGCGTAGAGTTTCTATCCAGACAGGTAATGGTTTCCTTACTGCCTACCGCCATCAATGTGCTGATCGCCATAGGAATTACTCTCAGCAAGAGCTTGACGGTTACACTGTTCTTCCTGGTTACTATTCCCTTCTCCCTGATTCTGATCAAGTATTTCAGAAAAGGAATTCATAAATCAAATAATGATTTCCGCAGAGAGATTGAAGAAATGTCAGCCAAAGTTTCGGAAATGGTGGAGATGATTCCCGTTACGAGGGCTCATGGGTTGGAAAAGATCGAGATCGAAAGAATGGATACACAGTTGGAGAAAGTAAAGGAAAGAGGGTACCAATTGGATATCGTAACCGCCATCTTCGGTTCGTCCAGTTGGGTTACATTCCAGCTTTTCCAGGTGCTGTGTTTGATTTTTACGGCTTATCTGGCATATCAGGGGAAAATGCCCATTGGAGATGTCGTCATGTATCAAGGTTATTTCAATACGATTCTGAATCAGGTCAGCAACATTATCAATATTTACCCTAACATTGCCAAAGGCTTCGAGTCCATAGACTCCATCTCGGAAATACTAATGACAAGAGAAATCGAGGACAACTCCGGTAAGGTAAGGCTAAAGAATGTAGAAGGCAGTTTTACCTTTGAAAATGTACGATTTAATTATAAGGCCTCGGATGAACCCATTTTAAAAGACTTCAACCTGGAGGTCCGACCGGGTGAATGCGTTGCTTTTGTGGGGGAATCCGGAGCAGGGAAGACAACGATTTTGAATTTGATTATCGGGTTTAACAAACCCGGAGAAGGAAGGATTCTTATTGACGGGATCGATATGGCGGAAGTAGATTTGTGCTCTTATAGAAAGTTTCTGGCGGTGGTCCCCCAGAACAACATCCTGTTTTCAGGCTCCATCCGAGATAATATCACCTATGGGCTTCCCGAGGTCAGTGAAAAAAAACTATGGGAAATTATCAAACATGCAAACCTGAAGGAAGTCATTGATAAATTTCCCGATGGTATTGATACCGTCGTTGGAGAACATGGCGGTAAACTCTCCGGAGGTCAGAGACAGAGAATCGCCATTGCCAGAGCTCTGATTCGCGATCCCAGGATCATCGTCCTGGATGAAGCGACTTCAGCGCTGGACAATATTTCGGAGTTCCACGTGCAAAAGGCCATGCGGCAGCTGATTAAAGGAAGAACTACTTTCATCGTTGCACACAGGCTGTCTACCATCCGGGAGGCGGACCGAATTGTTGTTGTAAAAGATGGAAAGTGTATTGAAAGCGGTACGTATGAGGATTTGATCTCACAGCAGGGTGAGTTTTATAAGCTAAAGAAACTTCAAGCATAGATCAGGCAGAAAGCAAAAGTACCCAAGATTAGCAGTTACATAAAAGAATTATTGGTAACCACTCCTTGCTTGCATGCATATTATAAACTGTAAGTATGCAGTGTAATTAAGGAGGCGTCAACCAATATGTATGATAATCAAAACATGCCGTATATGAATGTTGCGGGGATGGCGAACCAGCCCAATCCAATGAATGTAGCTGGCATGACAAACCAGCCTTATCCAACGAATGTTGCCGGAATGACCAATCAGCCCTATCCAACAAATGTGGCTGGCTTGGCAAACCAGCCTTACCCAACGATGCAGATGCCGGAACAGTTGGAAAACATGTTTCCAAAGACCTATTATATGGTCCAGCCGGCCGTAGAACGCCGCTGCGACATGATGATGGGGAAGCATGGGGATCATCAGACTCCATCCCGGGAGGAAGTAGAGGCTAATATTGATGATATTGTCAATGAAGTCGGACCGGAGGTCGAGGGAATGCTGGAACAGGAAATGGGGGGACGGCAGTTCTTTGGATATGGCGGAAGACGTGTATTCAGGGATCTGGTTGGAATATTGTTACTCGGCAGTCTGCTCAGGAGACGTCCGTATGGATATTATAATCCATATCCCTTCTATGGATATCCGGGATTTTATGGCGGATACCCCGGCTATTACGGCGGCTTCTATGGCGGATATCCCTACTAGGAATAAGAAAACTTGTTAAGAAGGTATATAAGCTGGAATTTACATCCCTTAAAAATTGCGGAATACATTACTCATTGGTTCAGCAAGGGTGAGAGTATAAAAGATTACTCCCACCCTTACAGTTTTATTGTGATAATATTTCCCTGAATGTATTTATATCCGTTACCGGCGACTGACACGCAAAGTTCTGGCAAACATAAGCGGTTGCTTTGTCATCCACTGTTTTATAGTTTTCAACAAACGGAGCTACCTTTTTCAGTTCTTCATTGTTTTCTGAATACAGCATGGAGAGTGTGAACGGCCGGAAATCCTCTCGCAGCACCTCCAATAATCCATATGCGTTCTGCAGATCTTTATTGCCGACCAGTACGACCTCTCTGGACTGGGCTTGTGAAAACATGAAGGCAGACAAGAAGTAGGAGTGACCTCGAGGTGCTCTTTCAAGATCATTTCCGAAGGACCTGAACTGCTGCTGCGCTCTGTCCTCCAAATCATGCTGGCCGGTTAGTCTGGCAAGCCTCAGAAAGTTTAGTGTAGCAACCGAGTTGCCGGAAGGAGTTGCACCGTCGTATATTTCTTTTGGTCGTGTAATCAACTGCTCGCTGTCACTTCCGTAAATAAACAGACCGCCATTTTTATCATCCCAGAAAAGCTTTAGCAGATCATCGTTCAATTTTAACGCTCTTGTAAGGTATTGCGGTTTATAGGTTGTATCGTATAATTCTATCAAGCCCCAGATCAAAAAGGCATAATCGTCCACATAGGCAGGGAATGCGGTTTCTCCCTGACGATACCGTGCCATGAGTCTGCCGTCGTTCCTGACAAGCTTGGAGAATATAAAATCTGAGGCTTTTTCAGCAGCTGTACTGTATCTTTCATCTCGCAGCACTCTTCCGCCCATGGCCATGGCCGCAATCATCAGACCGTTCCAAGCAGTCAGGATCTTGTCATCCTTATAGGGATGAATCCGCTTTTCCCTGTAATCAAACAAGCGTGCACGGCATCTCTCGATGAAGCCTTTTTCAGCATCGTTTTGAGGGGACAGTCCTGTACTTTTTGCATTTTCTTCATTTGGGGACAGTCCTGTATTTATTAGATTTGGGATGCTGTGTCCCTCGAAATTCCCTTTATCAGTAATGTCATAGAGTCTGCAGAATTTTTCACCGTCTGCATCCCCCAATACCTTCCGGATTTCATCCTGCGTCCAGACATAGAACTTTCCTTCTATACCTTCAGAATCGGCGTCTTCGGCAGAATAGAATCCACCCTCGGGAGAGGTCATGTCTCTAAGGACATAAGTGAAAATCTGACTGGCAACATTCGCGTACATCTCCTTTTTTGTTGCCTGATAAGCTTCGAGATATGCGATGGCAAGCAGTGCATTATCATAGAGCATTTTCTCGAAATGTGGGACAAGCCATTTCTTATCCGTGGAATAACGACTGAAGCCAAACCCGATATGGTCATACATTCCGCCTTTATACATCGACTCAAGGGTTTTCTCCACCATTTCAAGGGCAAACTCTTCTCCTGTCCTGTGCCAATAGCGAAGCAGGAAGTATAGGTTATGGGGAGTGGGGAATTTGGGGGCAGCGCCAAAGCCGCCGTAAGTACTGTCAAAGGATCTTTTGTAATCGGCAAAAGCTTCGTGGATGAGTCCCGGAGAAAGTTCATCCTCCATAGCTTCTGTGCCTTCATTAATGGCTTGTATGATCCGTGCACCGGAATAGTATAAAGCTTCCCGGTTATTCCTCCAGGCATCGTTCACTTTGGCCAGCAGAGTCATCAGGCCGGACATGCCCATGCGATCCTGTTTTGGAAAATATGTTCCGGCAAAGAAGGGCTCTTTTTCCGGATTCATGAAGATCGTAAGGGGCCAGCCACCGTGTCCAGTCAGTGCCTGACAGACGGTCATATAGATGTGGTCTACATCAGGTCGTTCTTCCCGGTCTACCTTGATGGAGATAAAGTTTTTATTGAGGAGTTCGGCTACTTCTTCATCCTCAAAGGATTCACGCTCCATCACATGGCACCAATGACAAGTTCTCAAAGTCATAATTCAGCTATACCCAATAGAAAGAAACACAGGCTTGTCTTCCTGCTTTGCCTTTTCAAATGCTTCATCACTCCATGGGTACCAGTCAACTGGATTATGGGCATGCTGCAACAGATATGGGCTTTTTTCTTTACTCAAACTATTGGGTATTCTTGAATTAATCATGGGCATCACCTTCCTTTCATAAGTTTTATTATCTTGCTGTTTATTTTCAAAACTAGTATTGCTAATCAAGAACTTCTCTATTCAGATATAGACTTGCTATAGTGAACAAGCTTTCGATGAAACAAAATAAGGCCTTTTGGCCTTCAATTTTTTGGGGATGTTACATAGTGTTAATTGACAATCTGACCGTTCTAAGAGCGTTTTAGACCGTCCTGGAATGGTCTGTTTTCAAGGCCTGGGATGGTTTTTCTCATGGCTTTTTTCGTTGGTGTTTGATTCCGTTTTTTGTTCCCTTTTTGTAACCCTTTGAAAAACCCAAAGAAAGGAAATGGGGTTTTGATCCGGCCTGGGATTTTAAATCCTGCCTGGGATGCTGTCCAGGTTATGCAGTACAGCAACAACAGCACCAGCTTTTTTAAATGCGTAGGGTTGTTTGTGTTGGTCTTCCTATCTGGCAGCATACAACGTAACGCACCAACATCACAAAGGATTCTTTTGCCAACACTATTTCCAATTCTCAAAATCTAATAAAAAAGACTGCCTTTCGAGACGGTTCAAGGCAGCATTATTACGTTGTCTCAATTACCATTTATTCCTGCCTCACAAGCCATCCCTTTTGATACACGCTAGCACAAGCAGCACAACAAACAACCTCAAACAACTCAATAAAAATAAGTTTAACAACCCAACAATATCACTTTAAGGGGCAACTCTCGACTTTCTCCTCTGTTCAGCACCCACCCACGGGGTGACCACCCCTTCGCATTTGCCCACCCGGTGTATAAAACATTTGCACAACGAAAAAATAACCCCAGGGTATTCGTGTCATTGCCTGTTCATTGACAGAAAAAAAGCAGCCTTCCCCTCTGAAAGTAAGCTGCTCTTTTCTCTCAATTTAACTAAACAGTCCATCACTGAACCAATTCCATTATAGCACGTCCATTGGCCTGGGGGGAAGGGGGTTTGGAGGATGGGTGGGATTCTTTTAAAAGACTCAACGTCATTTCTCATATCCCTAAATGTGGGAGATGAGCAGTACTCAAAATGGTATAAAAATGCCCTCAACACTGCATGAACACTTGATATCCTCATATGTGAGATATGAGGATACACAGTATTATAACAGTTCAAAATCTTTTTACAACGGTAATAATAACTGTAATAAACAGTGTACTCACTATAAACATTCCTGACTGATAGACAATGAAGCAGCAGGGCATTGTAATGAAATTGCTAGCAATTATTATTAATTTAATGAAGAATAGCAAGCTATCTCACAAAAAACAAAACGTAAATTTAAAGCCCCAGGAAAAAGTCTATTAATGATGACAATGATTTAGAGGAAGAAGATAATAAGCAAAGTGTTGTAAGGCCAAAAACACAGATTCACTTTAATGTTGCTGATGACCCTAATACCAGAGCAAAGTTTAGCAAAGCTTTTAATAGGATTGTCAGCAAGGCTGGGTATAGAAGATTCAATAGAATGATGAAAAAGGGGGAATGGGAAGGGCTAGCATCAATGATTGCAGAGAGAGTAGTTCAATATCTTAAAGAAGAAAATGAACTTGACTTATTAGGTGATTATAATTACAAAGATACAATTTACCAAACGCATCTTGAAGCACTAATCCAGTCTATTCCACTCGAAAATTTCAAACAAGGGATGGAATCATTAGCAATCGTTTGGACAAGAGTTTAATAAAGATTTAGTAATAAGATTGATAACAAATTCAAAAATTTTTTTAACAGAAAAAAATGGAGATTAGTATTAAAGTGAATCTCTGTTTTTTTACTATCATTAAAGAAATATCGTTAAAATAATTCGTAGCAAATTAGCAACTCGAATATTTATGTAAAAAAGGAGTGAGCACAATGCCTGGTTATAATCCTGGTAATAGTTATAACAAGAATATTCAGAGTACTTCGCATATTCAACCAATAATCATTGGACTTAATTGGGGAATATTGGAATGTTAACTATGCTATAGTAAAATTTAGTTTATACGCCCAGTATTTATTTTTTACAATTTACTGCAATCAGTTTTTTAGTAAACATAAAATTGGAATCGTTTAATTGGTGAAGTTTTTACAAGACTGGTAGAATGTATCATATTCCCAGTTGCAAACAAATTTACATAATGATATTCTTGATGTATAGCTCATTACTTAGTAAATATGCTTATTCAAAACATTTTCAGGAGGAAGGACGTATGATAAACCCCAAAAAATTTCTTGTTATTTCAGCTGTTGTAATTTCCATATTTAGCTGTTCTGCTGTAGCCTTTGCTTACACAACTCAAATTAATAAACCGTTATCGCCAAATGTACATAACTTATCTACTGGTGTAAGCGAAATAGATGAAGGTAGTTTTATAAAGCTTACATCAAAAGAACAGCAGGTTGCTGATTTGCTAGATTTATATTCATGGGCAAATAGAGAAAATTATATTCATTTACCTAAACCTCCTGTTGGCGACTGGCGACCTGGTAATAATAAAGTTTTCCTAACAGCGAAAGAAATTGAACAAATACCTTTAAAAGGAGTCCCTTATGGAGAGACGACTTATACGGATGAGAAAGGACGAGTTTTCACACTCGTACCTGTAGAACCTCCAAAGGAACTTATCGAATGGGCTGGAAAGTACAATGCCAAAATTCCTGGGTGGAACGCGCCAAGTGGTAAAATATTTGATCATCCAGTAGATAGCATAGAAAAATCAGGTTTCTGGAAAGAAGCAAGTATAAAAATAAGCAATAATATCAAAGAGTATGAAAAGTGGTTTTATAATAAATAAAAATTGTGTCAGATTAGTCTAGCAATAATAATGCTAGACTTTTTTTGATGTTTCCTCAAGAATGTCACTAACTATATTAATTTGCATAATATGTATTATTAGCAACTCTTGAGGTGATGAAATTATGTCAATAATTTATGAAGGAAATGTAAATTACCAACAAAATTTCCCCTTACTATATGTAAATGCTACAAATGGTATAAATCTTCGTGAAACGGCTGGTGGGACAATCATTAGAACGCTACCAAATTTAACATGGATACATTATTTGAAGCAGTATTATACTACTGAGTCTTACAGATGGTTTCAAGTTAGAGTTTGGAGAACATCAAACCAATGGGATGTAGGTTGGTTAGTTGGGTTTGATATTGTTAATGGTGTATACAATGTTCTGCCTCCTGGTCAATGGTTCCCGGATGGTATTCCAAATGTTTACCCGGAAACCAGAATATGTGAAGTGAGCCCTAGTGCACCAATATATTCATCTGTTGGTGACTATTTAGGAACATTTGAGCAAAACTGGGGTGCATCTCAAAACCCCAATATGTGTATTTCTAAAAACTATTCAACATGGTATCAATTCCCTATAGGTGAAGTTGAGGGAGCTATTTCTGCACAAATAGTTCATTATCCAGGGCAGGAAACAATTGTTAAGCCTTATTTAGTTTCAGGCAAATCTACATGGACATTAGCAGGTGGATGGTTGCTTGCAAATGCATGGTGTAATTATCCTGGGAACTATTTCATTGAAACAGGCATGAAAACCGGAGCTAATTATTTACGTAAAGGTAATATCATTCTTTCCACATCATCATAAGAATATTTCAATGTTTAAGATGAACCTGATGGTTTCTTCCGTCAGGTTTTATTCCTATGAAATAGCCTTTATGTTTATCTGTAAATCAGTTCAAAACACAAAGCTGCTTATTGTAGCTTTTTCCCTTGTTATGAACTCGTTCCAATCTTCGGGAATCTGATTTTTGGTTTTTGCTCTAAGAACCCACTTGCGGTCCTTTTTTTCACACAATAAAAGCATATTAACAGGTACTGGTTGCGACATGCTATCATCAAAATAAGCAAAAAAGCTAATTTCACATTGTGTTTCATTTAACTCCTTATAATAGACAATTTTAGGATCACTTACAATATATCCAACTTCACGATCGCTATTTACTTCTCTTAAAATAGAGTACATGTCTTTATACGACTCTGTCATATTCCAATCATCTGGGATATTTTCCTTTGACCAGGCCAAACAGTCCCAAAAGTCATAATCAGTTTCATTAGACTTTTTAATAAAAAAATAGAAAGTTCTTGAATCATCAGGATAAAAAGTTATTTCTGTCTTTAGTTGATATGCTTCACCAGACAATTGCTTATATCCAATTATTATGGGATTACCTACACTATATGTAAATAGATGATTTTTATCAAAATAATATTTTATTGCCTTGATAAATTCTTCAGATAAAACTCCATTAGATATTGGTTGGTACTCTAGCTGCTGATTTACACTAACACTGATAAACTTATTTGTAATATTATTCGTAAGAGTAGATTCAACATTTGTGTTCTGATTATTTTTTGAACTACAAAAGCCATTAATACTATAGGCAGATATTACTATAAATAAAGACAAGCCAAGGATTACTTCTTTTGATTTCATATATAGGAACCTCTTTATTTAGTATAAATTTCATTGAATAGATTTATTATAACATTTCTTATACTGGTTATCATTGGTACTAACTTGCAAGAAATAAACATTTTTATATCCTTACAGTAATTGTATTAATTATGTTATCGGTTTTTGGGATATCGCACTCGGAAAGAGTAACCGTTATGAATATAACGTGATAGTGCTCATCGGTGTAGACCGTAGAACAGATATTATCTAGGTCCTAGAAACCTTTGCAAAGAAATGCAAGATGCATGAGGAATGGAAGTCGTAATCCAAATGATTCTTAAATATAGATCGCATGCCTTCGGTGTCGAAACTATCCAGGCTCATTACAATGCCAATCGTCAGCTCAGGGAGAGGCTCATGTCCATGAGGTATTACTCAACCGTTTTAAGAGCTGTCAATCCGACCAGCAAGAAAAAGGTTAGAATCGAGTCTATAGAACTGCTTTTTGAGAATGGCGCAATTTGGCTCAAAAGGTACTTTAGGCTGCTCATTGAGATGCTTACACCAATGTCCTTACCATGACCATGATGACCTTCCAGATGCACTTGCAGGAGCTGCGGACTTGGTTGGATACGCAAAGAAAAGAACTTTATCAATATGCTAAGCATTACTGTAGTATCCATTTAAAGCACTGCATTCAACGTATAGTAAATAAATTACTTACTTGGCTTGCAAGGGGAAACAGCGTATAAGTTCTTTAGTGGCTTCGTTTCCTTGTAATTAAACTTGCTTATCCTAATGAAGCCGTATAAAACCAATTCTGTGTGCTTATGATTGTTGGTTTCTTGTGTGCTAGTAATTACCATAACACATTATGTTAACCTTTTGCTATAATGTTAATGTGACATGTTAAGCAAAAGGGGGGTGAAAAATGTTGCAGAATATTTTTGAAACATTGAATACCAAAGGAATTACAAGAATTTATGCATATAGCAGAAAATCAAGAGATGTTGAAGGTGAAGGACTTCAGAAGCACCATGACATTATTGTTGACTTTTGTAGCAACCTTTCCATACCTCTTGAAAAGATTTATGAGGAAGTTGAGAGTTCAGAGACATTAACTAGACCAACTCTGTCTGATGTCAGAGAACAGGTTAAAAATGGAGATATCAGAGCTTTAGTGGTGTACAGACTGGATAGATTAACAAGGAAGACTACAGATCTTGAGCGGTTATTACAAGAGTTCAAGTTTTACAACCTTGTTCTAATTGAAGCACACAGAGGTAAAATTGTAGACTATAACGATACATTGTCAACAAAATTAGAAAGTGTAATGTCAGACCTTTACCAAGAGCAGTCCAAACTTGTACTTAACGCAGGAAAGAAAAAGGCAGTCTCAATTTATGGAAATCATTTAGGAGAAGCTCCTTTAGGCTATACTTACAATCCAAAGACCAAGAAACTTGAGGCAAATGAACAGGCATTCTTAATAAGGCTGATATTTAACATGTATGTTGAAGGTAAGTCTACCACTGCAATTGCTGTAGACTTAAACAAAAGAGGTTACAGAACAAGAAAAGGAGTACTTTTTAACAGCAGGAGTATCCATATTATTTTGAATAATGAGAAGTACATTGGAACTCAAATCTACGGTAAAAGAGAGTGGTACAAGGATATTAATGGCAAGGAAATGTCAAAGGAAGCCCCTAAAGAAGACTGGATAATTTATGAAAATGCACATGAGCCTATCATTGACAACGAACAATTCTTACAGGTAAAAAAGCTATTGAAAGATAAGCTGTTAGTACCTGTAGGAGCAAGAAAGAGAAAGTTCAGTTTGTCAAATGTATTGAAGTGTGGTAAATGTGGTAGAAACATGGTGTTTCATCATGTGAATGGAAAAGAATATTTGAAGCCATGTGTCAATTTGGATTTTTTAACGGGCCAAAAGTGCGGTAATGGAGCTATTCCTATTAAGGACATAGAGGAGTATTTGAAGAGTCAGATATGGTCAGTAGCAAGGCCAGCCATATTACACATGAAAAGGAAAAGAGCTGATGGTCATAAATACCGGTCTGAAGTTGATTTAAAGAAGGAAGACTTGCTTAAACAACAAAGGGATATCAATTTACAGTTAGATAATATTCTTGATCTTATGATACAAAGAGGGGTTGACCAAAGGCTATTAGACAGAGAACAGTCTTTAAAGAGTAAACTACGGCAAATTGAAAGTCAAGTGAACAATATGTTAGCTGAGGATGAAGATGATGATGGCTCATATCCTGAAATTGCTGCATTCTTGAAAGATACAGAGGATTTAAGTGCATTACCATGGAAGTTTAAGTGTATGACTTCAGAAGAAAAAAATGTTCTTTTCAAAAGATATATCAAACATGTAACCTATCTTAAAAATCCGTTAACTTTAGACATAACTTGGACTGCGGAAGTACAACAAGGCTTGAGGGAGTTAGTATATAGGAAAGAGGAAGTAAGAAGAAAGAAGGAAGCAATGCAGAAATAGAGGTTACATTTAGCCCCCAAAATCAAATAGGGGGTTTTTTGTTACCTGTAAATATGTATTGTCAGATAAATTGGTGGTCTCTGTATTGCTTTTGCTTTTGGAGTATTGCCATCAATGACAAGTCGAATAACCAATGGAAAGGAAGATGGGTTTATCTTCATTTTTCGCTTTTTCAAAGGCTTCTTCGCTCCAAGGATACCAGTCAACGGGATTGTGTGCATGTTGAAGAAGGTAGGGGGACTTTTCATATGCAAGGCGGTTGGTAAATTTATATTCGGTCATTATCTTTCACTCCTAAATAGGTATTCAATTTATTATTGCCCAAAGGAAAAAGAAAATAATGCAGTAAAAATGCAAGCAGAAACTGCTTCTCTTTCTTTATAAAATGGGTTTTAATTTTTTGTCACGTTGGTATATTTAAAGCAACATAATGAAAGAAGCTGGTTCTAAACTGATTTGAAGGTGATGTTTATGAGAGTTATTAAAAAGAAAACAATATATCAATTAACCTTTCTGCCGCGGTTTTTTCCCGTGAACTGTTACCTGGTAGAAGAAGAGGATGGTTTAACCTTGGTTGATGCAGGGTTGCCCTACAGTTGGAGGGGGATACTGAAGCAGGCAGAGGAAATTAAAAAGCCAATCAATCATATCCTTCTAACGCATGTGCATGGAGATCATGTGGGCTCGTTGGATAGACTGAAAGAAGTACTTCCGGCTGTTCCTGTCTATGTTTCCAGGAGGGATGCCAGATTAATGGGCGGAGATTTGACTTTGGATAAAGGTGAACCTAACCTGCCAATAAGGGGAGATGTACCAAAAAATCTCATAACACGCGCAGACATTCTTCTTGAAGAGGGCGACAGGGTAGGTTCACTAATTACAATATCTACACCAGGGCATACTCCGGGTTCTGTCTCATATCTTGATACCAGGAATAATTCTTTGATCGTGGGCGATGCATTTCAGACAAGAGGAGGAATCGCTGTAGGTGGACAGATGCGGCCGCTGTTTCCTTTTCCTGCAATGGCTACATGGAATCCTGCCTTGGCATTGGAGAGCGCTAAAAAGCTTAAGACGTACCGACCTGCATTGCTCGCTTGCGGTCATGGGAAGATGTTGGCGGATCCTGAAACAGAAATGAGCAGGGTGATTGAAGACGCAGAACAGGATTTAAAGAAAATCATGCTGGAGACAGGCAAATAACAGGTCTTTGTGAAAGCGTTCCAGTGTAAATGTTGATGTTGAAGGAAAGCGGTCTATATTCAAACAACTGAATAGTTTTTCAAAAATGATAAAAAGCAAGAGGGACCGTCCCTTTTGCTTTTCTTAACTTGATTTCATCCTGACATTTACGTTTTAGTTCGTATATAACATAAAATTGCGTGCTTCATATTACTGCTCCCGTAACATATAATTTCTGTAAATAAACCAATTTCATTGGGGGTATCACTATGAAAACCATAGCTGTTAATTGAATAAAACGACTAATTCAGCCAAGGTAATCAACGAGTCTTTACTGCCGTTGGAATGACTAAAACTATATTGCTGTTGGAATGTTTGGCAAAATACTATTATCATCGGTTGGAATAGAGTGGATAAAACAGGCTTCTGGAACAGGGATATCTTAAGGAGATTTTGCAGGATAATATCTAAAGATCATATTAGTATACGAAGAATTGAGAAGGTCGAATTTCATGATTAATATTCAGAAGGGCAATATTATTATTCCGAATTATGATAATACTATCGGGAAAGGTTTGAGGAAATGCGATTTGATGAACTCAAAGTTTTATGCAGACTATTTGCATTCCGTAGAAGACACGCCCAAGCCTTATTGCTGGTTCAGCTTTAAACCTGTAAATATGCTTGATTATTCAATTAGAATAGAAACAGGCTTCAATAGACAGAAGCTTGATATCTTACGAATTCGAGTAGTAGAAAACGATTCATTACCATACGAGGATGGTTCAATAGAGATTGAAACACTTAGGAAGCAGAAAAACGATGAATTCCTGCAAATGTTGGCCGGAAAACCGGCATTTATTAATACTATAAAGCCGTACCCTCTAACCGTTTACAAGTTTTCCTGGGGTGAAATAAAATCAATCTTAAGCCCGCTTTCAGCAACGAGTTTTATTGACTTTTTATATCAATAAATTATGTGTCAAGGGGACGGTTCTTGTGACACACTTTTTGTGTCACAAGAACCGTCCCCTTGACATATTGACACAAAAAGAGTAGTTTTTTATGGTATAATTTACATATCAGTAAGCAGTCAACGATGCTGAAAGGATGGATGTACCATAGACTCTCCAGAGAGCCAATTAATCAAAGAATTGAAAAAAAGGAATCAAGAAAGCTTTGCCTTCCTGTTTGAACAGTACGGTAAAAAGGTCTACAGCCTTGCTTTCAGAATGTGCGGGAACAAGGAAGATGCAGAAGACATCGTCCAAAAAGCTTTTATTCAAGCAATTACTTGCATCGATGGGTTTAAGGGAGAAAGCAGTATCTATACCTGGCTGTATACCATTACAAGAAACCTGTGTCTTAAGCTGCTGGAGGAAAGGAAGAAGAGCTCATTTTCTGCTTTAGACCAGCTGATTAACACAGCAAAATCAATAGAAAGCTCAGATAATTTCACGGTGCTGGAAAAGCAGCATTATATCAGTCAGGTAAAAGAGGGATGCCTGCTTGGCCTGCTGCGATGTTTGTCCTTCTATCAAAGAATAGCTTTCATTTTAAATATCCTGCTGGAGGTGAAGGTAAAGGAGGTCGCAGCGATTATCAATAAATCAGAAACTGCGACAAGGGTGCTGATTCATCGTGCCAAGCAGAACTTGAAAAACTTCCTGTGCAAAAACTGTTCACTTTATGATGCCCATAATCCGTGCCACTGCGAAAATCTAATCAATTTCTCAATAAAGCAGGGGTGGATTCAGAAAGCAAATAGTGAAAACACTGTACTCAAGTCCAATAATTGTATTAGTGCAGTAGAGCGTGAGATCAACAGCCTTAAAAAGATAACTCTAATTTACAAAAGCATGGAGGAAGATCAGCTTGTAGAAAATAGAGTGCGTTCATTCCGGAATGAAATAAGCAGACAATCCTATACAATATTTTTTAATAAAAAAGTGAAATAAATCTCCGGTTCTTGTATCTAAAGAGAATGAAAATACAAGAAAGGAGGTTTTTTTATGCCCCAAAATCAAGAGGTTGAGGAAACAAAGTGCATTGCAGTGAATTTGCCTGTGGATCTCACTCGAAAATTGGAGGATTACAAATTAATGGCAGGCAAAAGCAAGAATGCAATTTTGGTTGAGTTCATTGAAGCCGGATTGAATTCAAAGGGAAATCAATCTTAAAAAATCCTTGAACTTAAATGTAAAAAACGATGAAGGAGGAAAAAATGATGTTGTTTTATGTAAAAATTCAGCTTAGGATGGACAAGATGGCCGAGATGCTGGAGAAATCTTCAAAGGGCGAGATACCAAGTCCTGCAAAATATTCGACTATATACTGCTCCAATGCGGAGCCGGGATTAGGGTATTCAATTTTTGATGTGGACAGCAAAGAACAACTGGATGAAATCCTGGATAAATTAAAGCCTTACTCGGAAGTATATGAGGTTGCGCATGTCATTACCTTGAAAGAATTTCAAGCAAAGATGTCAGGCGAGTCTTGAAGAGATCCCAGGCAAAATGCTTCTACAAGATAATTCGCTCATATAATAAAGGCAGATACTAAATAAATCTGTCATATTATATTTAGAAAACCCTGACGAAAAAATCGTCAGGGTTTTTGACTATAGAAACTTTAAGTAATTAGGAGAAAATGATTAATTTCCCTCATTTACGCAAATTATATCGATAACAAACAATAGAATTAAATATAAATCAAGGCAGTTATCGACGAAGCTATGTGAAGTGTATGTAATGTTAAACTTAATTTTACTCTTCGCTCGCTGTAAAACGTGATGAAAATTATGAATTCATATTGAAGGTGACCAAATGGCAGAGAAATCAAATGCTTTAAAAAAGCTCTTTTCATATTTGATTTATAAAGATAAAAAACAAGTGAAGGAGTTCTATATTCCTGAAGCGGACGAAATCAGGAAACAACAGGATAATTGCAAGGTAACCAGGAAGGATACCACACCGCCACAAGAACAAAAAAGTAAAGGGATTAAAAAGCCTGTTCCGATTTCCGGGGTGAAGCAGGACAAAAATGCGGATACACAAAAAGCTGATGATAAAACAATTTCAACGGATATTACAGAAAACATGAAATACATAAAAGCCAAGTTTAATGCATCCGTCAACAAGGATATTGTTCTTCGTGAATTTATGATCGCCGAAAAATATAAAGCCTTTATTGCATATATCGACGGAATGATCGACAAGAATGTCGTAAATAATTACATATTACGCCCTCTGCTAAATGGCGAGAAGTTCAAAGGTAAGGATGAAGAGTGCCAGTTGGATTTTATCCTGCAAAGTGTATTGGAAACCAATCAGTTAAAAAAGATTACCAAGCACAGCGATGTAGTTTTTGATATGCTTTCGGGCAACACACTCTTATATGTTAACGGCTGCAACTATTATATCTCCAACGAAACAAAAGGTTTCCCTGCAAGAGGGGTGGAAAAGCCGGTGATTGAAGGTGTAATAGCTGGAGCGCAGGAAGCATTTAATGAAAGCTTGAAAACAAACATTACGCTCGTAAGGAAAATAATAAAAAACCATAATTTAACCACGGAATATATTAAGTTAGGTGAAAGAAATCAAAATCTATGTGCCATTATGTATATCAACGGGATGACAAATCCTGCGATCGTTGATGAAGTAAAGCGAAGGCTGAAAGGCATTGATATTGATATCAATATGGGCGATGGAATGATAGAACAGCTCATTGAAGACAATACCTTTTCCATCGTTCCAACGATTCTATCAACCGAAAGGCCGGATAGAACTGCTGCTCATATTGTGGAGGGCAGAGTTGCCATTTTCAGCGATGGAGTCCCTTTTGCAAAGGTGGTTCCGGTTACGCTTTCCGCACTCATTCACAGCCCGGAAGATGCTTATATGCGTTTCCCGTATGGTACACTGCTGCGGTGGATCAGGCTTCTTGGAATGTTTTTTGCAACCCTGCTGCCTGGACTTTATATAGCAATCACCAATTTTCACCAGGAAATGATCCCTACTGAACTTTTGATTGCCATTGCAAAGGCAAAAGAAAATGTTCCTTTTCCCACGATTTTAGAGGTCGTCTTGATGGAGGTATCCTTTGAACTGATTCGCGAAGCGGGTATCAGGATCCCTGGAATTGTTGGCAATACATTGGGTATTATTGGTGCTTTGATTTTAGGGCAGGCAGCAGTCCAAGCCAATATTGTAAGTCCTGTTTTAATTATTGTTGTGGCAATCACGGGACTTGGCAATTTTGCTGTACCTAATTTCGAGCTGGCTTTGGGAATAAGACTTTTAAGGTTTGGATTCATCATTTTCGGAGTTTTATTAGGATTTTATGGGATTGTTGCCCTTGTCATGCTGCTTGGAATTTACCTTGTCAGTCAGAAATCGTTTGGAGTACCTCTTTTAGCAACGATTGCACCCAGGACGACAAGAAGTAACGATCTGCTGATCAGATACCCGATTTGGAAGCAAGAAAGAAGACCGGACCTTCTAAATACGTTAGATCGCAGCAGACAACCTGAAATCTCAAGGAAATGGACACAGGAAAATCCAAATTACAGCCATGACAGGGTGGGGGAAGATGATTAAGGAAGGGAAAATTGGAACGATAGAGGCTATCAGTATTTCTACAATATTTCTAATTACAAAAGCATTTTATATCAACCCGGGAACGGTGATTAAGCTGATGAGTACTGCCGGCTGGTATGCAACGGAAATCAGTGTTTTAGGAAGCATGCTGCTTTTCCTGATTCTTTATCTGCTTATGAAAAGGTTTCCAGGGAATGACCTTGTCGGTATATTTGATATTGCAGCCGGCAAATTCTTGGGAAAATTATTCTCACTAATCTTCAGCGGGTTTTTTGTATACTATTCAGGGGTAAACATAAGGGAATTCGTTGAAATGATCAAGGCTTACATACTGCCTTATACACCTCCAAGTGCAATTATAATCCTCTTTATGGGGATCGTAATTGCATACGCATATGCCGGTCTTGAAGGGATTGCCAGAATGGGGTATCTTAGTTTTATTGTTATACTTGTGGGGTTGGTAATCATATTGGTGCTGCCGTTTCCCTTTTATGACATTGATAATCTATTTCCCATGGGAGGCTACGGGATTAAAGCGTCATTACAGTATGGCGCTTTAAGATCATCCGCATATTCTGAAGTAGCTTTTTTGGCATTTATTATAAACTCTTTGCAGGGTACAAAGAATTTCAGGAAGGCCGGGTTAATCAGCCTGGCCTTCGCAGGCATCATCATCGGAACAATTATCCTCTGCAGCCTTTTAGCCTTTGAATATCCGCAGGGAAGTGAGAATTTGTCTGCGCTATTCCAGTTATCAAGAATCGTGTATTTCAGCAGGTTTTTCCAAAGAGTTGAGACGGTTTTCATTTTTATTTGGGTCATGGCTTCCGTGATCACCGTATCCATAACTTTTTATTTGGCTGTCAGTATTTTCTGTAAATCATTCAAGATTCCAAAATATAGACCCTTTTTACTCCCTTTTGCTTTTTGTACTTTCTTGGTAACTTTATTGCCGGAAAACATATCGGAAATTGTTGAAAAACACACTAATTTTTTAAGGTCTTACAGTATGTTCATAGTATATTTTATACCTATACTGGTACTTATCATTGCAATAATCCGTGGTAAGAAAGGGGTGAAGGAAAAAGATGAGGAAGCTTAGGCTGATACTCTTCTTTGTCATACTTGTATTTATCTTGACAAGCTGCACTACAGACCGGCATGAGGTTGACGATCAGGTGTATACATTAATGATAGGGTGTGATAAGGGTATTGAAAATAAAGTAAGGATTACGATACAGTTTCCGACTTATAAAGAAGGTGGAGGAGGCGGTATGGGAAAGAAGGGGGGTGGGGGTAGTGAAGAAGGTGAAGTCTCAGGCACATTGGTTGCAACGATTGAGGCTTCCTCCATACTTGAAGGGATCAACCTTTTGAATACTTCTACCACAAGAAGAATATCCTTTGTCCATACGAAAACGATTGTTTTCTCGGAAGAAATGGCAAAAGAGGGTGTCAGAGATTATTTGCAGCCAATTGCACGATTCAGGGAAGCACGAAGAATCATGCAAATTATTGTATGCAAGGGGACCGCGGAAGATTTTATTAAAGATAACAAGACACAGATTGGTGAAAGCTTGTCGAAAGCGATGGAGCTTGCAGCGAAGCAGTCGGAAAACTCAGGATATTTCCCTGAGGTACCTTTTCAGGAGTTTTATACAGCAACAATATCGCCTTACAGACAGGCATTCACCATCTACGCCGGACTAAACGAGTTTAAGACCATAAAGCCTTTAGATGGGGAGAACGTTAAAAAGAATTCACCTTTAAGAACAGAATATAATATGCAGCCGGGAGACATACCGAGAACAGGTAACCGTAAGATTGAATTTATTGGAATGGCGGTATTTAACGGAGAAAAGATGGTTGGAAGCCTTTCTTCTTATGAGACAAGATATTTCTTACTGGCAACCGGACGTTTTAAAAGAGGTATCTTTACTATAGAGGATAAAAACAGCCCTGGTGATGCAATCCCCTTTGACCTTCGGTTGGCAAGGATGCCGAAGACTAGCGCTCATTTTGAAAATGGGGTACCGGTCGTTAATGTTAAAATTAGTGTAGAGGCAGACCTTGGAGCCATTCAAAGCAGGATTGCGTATGAAAAAGTAAACAAAATCAATGACTTGAACAGGCACTTGGCAAACATAATACAGGGAGGTATCGAGAAAACGATAAGAAAGACACAGCAAGAGTGGAATACGGATATTTTCGGCTTTGGTAAAAAGATTGCACATAATTTTTCTACGGTTACAGAATTTGAACAGTATAACTGGCTCAAACATTACAAGGAAGCCAAAGTCAATGTTGATGTTATAGCGAATGTACGTAGGACAGGGCTTATGATGAGTTCTTCACCGATACGGAATAATGAAGATACCATTCTTTCAAAGGAGAGAAAATAGAGTTGTATATTTTTATCCTGTTTATGGCATGTTGCAATATTTATACCTTTACTTATGGACTTCACTTGTGGAAAAAGGAAGGCAATAAAACAGGCGGTGCGGCATCCATGATATTTGCTGTACTTGCTACACTGCTTCCTGCCATAGTTTTATTTAAAAAGTCATTATGAGGATATGAAGTATAATGTGCATGTGTCACTATCTACAGCAACAGTTTTTGTCAGCAATCAAGAGACTTAAGTTAAAAGTCAAGGGGAGTTAAAAAGTGTCACTAGAACCGTCCCCTTGACACTTTTTTGTGAATCAACAGTAATTCTGCAACCGCCCAGAAACCTGCCTGCGTGATCAATGAGTTGAACCGTTATTACAGTGAATACAATTCCAATATTCATCGCGGCGCACATACTTTAGCAAAGCTAGCCACAAGCGCTTATGAAACAGCCAGAGAAAAAATTCGTGATTTTATTGGGGCATCCTCCATGGATGAAATCATTTTTGTACGCGGAACAACAGAGGCCATCAACCTTGTAGCTGAAAGTTTTGGAGGAATGAATGTACATACGGGGGATGAAATCGTACTAACGATGATGGAACATCACTCCAATATTGTACCCTGGCAAAAGCTGCAGCAGGCCAAAGGGGCTGCCATTAATGTTGTCCCTATCAATGATCGCGGTGAAGTCATCCTGGACGAATATGAGAAACTTCTGACACCCCGTACCCGGATTGTTGCCGTAACGCATGTGTCCAATGTCCTTGGAACGGTGAATCCAGTGCGTAAGATGATTGAGCTCGCACACAAACACGGAGCGGTTGTTCTTATTGACGGAGCGCAGTCCGTTCCTCATATTGGCGTTGATGTAAGAGCATTGGATGCAGATTTCTATGCTTTCTCGGGGCGTAAAGTCTATGGCCCTACAGGGATCGGCGTAGCTCCGGAAAGTGCCGCACAGCGCCTGAACCAGGATGGAATCGCAGTCCGGTCAGGACATCACTGTGCCCAGCCGGCTCTGCACAGGTATGGATTAACCAGCTCCATCCGGGCTTCTCTTGGCGTGTACAATACAAAGGAAGAGGTGGACTGCTTAGTGAACTCTGTTCTCAAAATAGCGAAATATTTTAACTAGTGATTTATTGATAATTTAAAACTTTTAATAAGTAAGAGTATGCTTCATTATGCTTGGAGTTGTTTTGATAGTACTTCCGGGGTTATAGAGATCCCGAAGCAACCAGGCTTTTTACCAACTGGGTCTTCAATAAGTCCTTTTCGTTTTGTAGCATCTTGTCCATGTAATCCTTGATGGAATACATGGAATTTTTGTCTCTATATACAATCTGAATACCATATTCATTCCGTCCGTAGCATATGGATTTTCTCATGACGGTACCTTGAATGGTGAGGATATTATTGTGAAGATAAACGTCTACTTCAATGGTATCCCCGGCATTCAGGTCAGCTTGGGAATAAATCCTGAAACCTGAATAACTCATGTCCTTGATACAAACAGGAGTTGCTTTTTGACCACTGTTTAAGATCCGCATATTCCCGTGCAGCGAAACAGGATGACGTTCATACTGTCTTCTCTCGATCATGCTGTTAAACTCTTTGTCGGGGGATATGATCATCTGTTTGTCTTTTTCCAATATGGTAATGACACTTCCGCCCTTTACCTGAATGTCGTCAATATCAGAGAAGGAGCTATAAAGGACGGGGTCCCCTTTTAAAATATTTTTTCCAAGGGCATAGTCTTCCGTTATTTTCACAGTGAAAAAGTTGCTTGGATCACCGCTGATAATAGTGCCTGTTATTGGTTTTAACTGAAAATAATGACGAATCGATAAGATGCTTTGCTCCAAATGACACACCCTCTTTCAACGACGATAATATACGCAATAAAAAACCACGCATGAACCGCATGGCAGATATGTAATTATCACTCTGGCGGCCCGACTGTCATAGTAAACATCACTTTAGACTCGTAGCTTTGCGTCCTTATCTTTCGATAAGTTTGCTATTGGCATGAGGACATATAAAGTTTTATATACAAATATTTTACTACAATTTTTCTTTTTTGAAAATATAAATTAATCACTTTCAAGAGAATTCGTTTCCTTTCAGCTCAGGTTTCCCGGATGAAAAATGCTCAGAGCAATTATTTCATTTATTGGCTCAATGGTCCTTCCTTGGGCTGCCACAAGGAAGGGCCAGGAACAAATGTATACTGATGAGAAGGATTGACAGAATTTGATACTGGAACTATAATGGAAGTGTTTAGCAACTAAACATGAGGAGTGGCTGCGAGTGAAGGATCAACAGAAATTACAGAACATTGCTCAACAATTTTCAAGGGTCATCAACAAGTACAATGCCTGGGAAAAGATACCCAGAAAGTATGGAACGGAAGAACTCCTTTATAGAGCTGAGATTCATACCATTGAAGCTATCGGACTGAAGCAGAGGGTGAATGTTACTGAGCTGGCTCAATATCTGGGCATTACAAAAGGCGCTGTTTCTCAAATGATTGACAAGCTGGTGAAGAAAGGCTTCGTCAATAAGCAGATGATCCCTACCGGGGAAAATGAAGTGACTCTTGAATTGACGGAGAAGGGAATGCAAGCATATCAAGGTCATTCCAATTACCATTCCGAACTGTATGAAAGGATTACATCCCAGGTGGATGATGTGATGGAAGCACAATTGGAGGGTTTCTCCGGGATACTGGATATGATTGAGCAGTTTATTGATAAAAAGAAGAGTAAATAAACGGTAGGCACATCTTGCAATATTTTTTTGCCACGTTGTTTAGTAGCTAAACATGAATCTTGATTTTGAATATAATTTTAAGAAAAGGAAAGGGGAAGAGAAAATGAAAACATTTTCAAACGGGGCTTTAAAGTATTGGAATACTTTAGCTGCGAATTATGACAAGCAAAAAAGCAGATCCCAGAAAGCATACGTCAGCATTCTGGAACTGATGGCGGAGGAAGTGAGTGGAGATATGAGAATACTTGATATCGGGACTGGTACGGGAGATATCGCTTTGGGACTGTCAAAGCATGTCAAAAGCATTGATGCAATCGATTATTCACCGGAAATGATAAAGCTTGCAAAGGAAAAGGCCAGGGAAAAGGAAGTTATGAATATCAGCTTTCAAACGGGAGACTGCTACCAGCTGCCTTTTGAGGATGAAACCTTCGACCGGGTGATTATGTCCAATCTCATACATATTATTGAGCACCCTGATCAGGCGATTGAGGAAGCCAAAAGGGTACTTAAAGAGTCAGGATTACTGATCCTGCCGACTTACCTGCATAAGCAAAATGTGAAGTCTGTACTTGTTTCCAGGATTCTGCAACTGAAAGGACATCCCGTTGTTACAAGGTTCAATGAAACAGAGCTTTTGAAGTATATTGGAGACAGGGGACTTAGAGTTCAAAAAGGAGTATTGATAAAAAACATGATGCCATTGCTATTTGTCACCGCAATGAAGTAGCTTGTTAAATTCTAAACTTGAGTTTAGTAGCTAAACATGATACTCGAGTTAATGAGATGGAGGCAAATACTTAGGTTGTTTCAGCTTTAATATCTGTAAGGTTGACTTCCTCAGGCTCGAGGAGTAGTTTGCCCGGGCTTTTTTATTTGTATGTTTGCAGAATTGTAACACATCGATAGAAATTATAAAATCATGGTAAAAAACATCAAAACAAATTTAGTGGGACTGCTATAATTGACTTAAAGGCAACGGGAGGCAATATACCATGGACTACTACGAGAGGATTCAGAACTCAATTGACTTTATTGAACTGCACCTTAAAGAGGAAATTGATTTGGTTGAACTAGCCAACCAAGCGTATTTTTCGGTGACTCACTTTTACAGGGTTTTTCAAGCCATGGTGGGAGATTCGGTAAAAGAATATATCCGGAAGAGAAAGTTGAGCAATGCCGGCATCGAACTCTTATCGACGGATCAGCGGCTGATTGATGTTGCCTTCGAGTATGGTTTTGAATCCCAGGAAGTGTTTACCCGTGCCTTTTCCAGAGCCTTTGGAATCACTCCCGGGAGATACAGGAAACAAAAAAATAGATTGTATTTATTTGAAAAGGCAAATGTAAAAACCATGAATTTAAAGGATGAAAGCGGAGGTGTTTTTATGGAGCCCAAAATTATTTTTGATAAAGAATTTAAAATCGTTGGAATTAAGGCAGCAGTCAAGCCTGGAAGCAGCTCGATTGCTGACTTGTGGGGGAAATTCGGTTCTGGGAGAGCGGAGATCAGAAACCCTGCAAACCCTGAAGTGACACTCGGTTTGTGCGAGTATATGCCGAACATAACTGAAGATAGTGAATTTAACTATTGTGCCTGTGTAGAGGTAAATGACCTGGAGGGTATTCCCGAAGGAATGACTGCGAAAACGATTCCACCTTCAAAGTATGCGGTATTTACACACAAAGGCTCCATGTTCGGGCTAAAGAATACATTTGATTTTATTTATGGCACATGGTTCCCTGAATCGGGGTATGAATTGGCAGAACGCGACACCATAGAATGGTACGACTCGAGGTCAAGTGACTTCTCAAGTCCTGACTACGCGTTCGATATTTATATTCCTCTCAAATAGGGATAGACCCGGGATGCTATTATGGCCGAAACATTTTGAGTGAAAAGATGTTTCGGCTATTTTCATGCAAGTAATATGATTGCTATGGGACCAATATCAAGCAGATTCCCTGAGGAAAGGGTTTCAATATGCTTTTTGGAAGGAATCAAAATCACTATTATACAACACACCGAGTAAACGCGATCGAAGGATTAAAAAACTACATCAAATCTCTTCATAGAGAGATGAAAATAAATTATAATAAAATTGCTAATTAACACCATTTCTGTCGAATAAATAGCGTACTGATGAATTTTCAGGATAATTAAGGAAAGGTAGGATATCATTGGGAGACCAATATATGATATATATAATTGCATTGCTGATATCTACAGCCCTTACAGGTACAGTAGGCGGCTATTTGCTGGTGAAATGCCGGAATGCAAAGGGCGCACCTTACTTTTTGCTCATGTTGCTGATGGTTGTTATATGGACCTTGGGAACCGCCCTGGAGACTGTATGTATTGATTTTGAAGTTAAGAACTTTTGGGTGAAGGTTCAGTATATCTGCTTTTGCTATTTACCAATAGCGCTATTTGCGTTAGGTGCCAAGTTTACCAGCCATGACGGATGGGCCAGCAAGAGGAATATTTCTGTATTAACTGTGATTTCTTCGATTATTATGATGCTGGTTTGGACAAATGATGCTCATGGGTGGATCCGGTATAACGAGCGCCTGGACTTTTCCAGCCCGTTTCCTGTCATAGCGAAGGAATATGGAATCGGGTTCTACATACTGATTGGATATGCATATGCCTTGATGGTTACTGCCTTACTGCTCTTCATA
>JAOAAU010000145.1 GCA_026418695.1 Clostridia bacterium | reverse complement strand
CTTCTAGAGTTGAGGTCACCCATTACATCACCCATGTATTCTTCAGGAACCTGTACGTCAACCCTCATGATAGGCTCGAGCAGCACAGGATTTGCTTTACGGCAGCCTTCCTTGAAGCCCATGGAGCCGGCAATCTTAAATGCCATTTCTGAAGAGTCAACTTCATGGTATGAACCGTCTACGAGGGTAACTTTTACGTCAACAACCTGATAACCACCGAGAACACCATTGTTCATGGCATCCTGGATACCAGCATCGATTGCAGGGATATATTCCTTCGGAACAGCCCCACCAACAATTTTGTTAACGAACTCGTAACCTGCACCGGGTTCTCTTGGTTCGATTTCGAGTACACAGTGACCATACTGACCACGTCCACCGGACTGTCTTACAAACTTTCCATCAGCTTTAACAGCCTTACGGATCGTTTCCTTATAAGATACCTGAGGATTACCAACGTTAGCTTCAACCTTGAATTCCCTCAGCATACGGTCAACAATGATTTCCAGGTGAAGTTCACCCATACCTGAAATGATAGTTTGGCCTGAATCCGGATCCGTATGCACCCTGAAGGTTGGATCTTCTTCCGCCAACTTTTGTAGCGCAATGCCCATCTTTTCCTGTCCAGCCTTTGTCTTAGGCTCAACTGCAACAGAAATAACAGGTTCGGGGAATTCCATGGATTCAAGAATCACCGGGTTGTTTTCTTCACAGAGAGTATCTCCTGTTGTAGTATCTTTCAGACCTACTGCAGCTGCAATATCTCCGGAGTAGACCATATCGATTTCTTCTCTGTGGTTCGCATGCATCTGAAGGATTCTTCCGATTCTCTCTCTCTTGTTCTTTGTTGAGTTAAGAACATAAGAACCTGAGCTGAGTTTACCGGAGTACACTCTAAAGAAGCAGAGCTTTCCAACATATGGGTCTGTCATGATCTTAAACGCCAATGCTGCGAATGGACCGTCATCCTTTGCAGGTCTTTCGATTTCTTCGTCTCCCTCCATGGATACACCCTTGATTGCAGGGATATCAAGAGGAGATGGCATGTAAGCTAGAACAGCATCCAAAAGCTGCTGTACTCCCTTGTTTTTATATGCGGATCCACAAGTTACAGGGATTATTTTAACGGCGATTGTAGCTTTTCTAATTCCTGCACGTAATTCTTCCTCGGTTAGTTCTTCACCTTCGAGATATTTCATCATTAATTCTTCGTCTTGTTCAGCAACAGCTTCGACTAAAATGTTACGATATTTGTCAGCGACATCTTTCATGTCCTCTGGTATTGGGCCTTCTTCAATTACTTTTCCTAAGTCGTCCCTGTAGAACAACGCTTTCATTGTCACAAGGTCTACTGCGCCCAAGAAGGTGTCTTCACTGCCTATTGGCAGCTGGATCGGCACTGCATTTGCCTGCAGTCTGTCCTTCATCATCTGGACACAGTTATAGAAATCTGCTCCCATTATATCCATTTTATTGACAAATGCAATACGTGGTACCCCATATTTATCAGCCTGTCTCCAAACTGTTTCAGACTGGGGCTCAACGCCACCCTTTGCACAGAAGAGCGTTACTGAACCATCGAGAACGCGAAGAGATCTTTCAACTTCAACCGTGAAGTCAACGTGCCCCGGCGTATCTATGATGTTGATTCTGTTACCCTTCCATTCAGCAGTAGTTGCAGCAGAAGTAATGGTGATACCTCTTTCCTGCTCCTGCTCCATCCAGTCCATGGTAGCAGCACCTTCATGAACCTCACCTATTTTGTGAACTCTTCCTGTATAGAACAGGATACGTTCAGTTGTAGTCGTCTTACCAGCATCGATGTGCGCCATGATACCGATATTTCTTGTATTCTCTAAACTATATTGCCTGGGCATTTGTACCCTCCTTTCCTTTCTACGATAGTCCAAAATTAAGTTGACATTTGATAGGAAAATACTAAAAATTGTGATTCCTCATTAGTATTTGCTATCAAGTCAACATTATGCTATCAAAAACATTATTATGTTTACCGCGATGTCGCGGCAAATCATTCGATTACCATCTGTAGTGAGCGAAAGCTTTATTCGCTTCAGCCATTTTATGAGTATCTTCCTTCTTCTTGAAGGCAGCTCCCATATTGTTGGTAGCATCCAAAATTTCAGCAGCCAGTCTTTCTCTCATGGTTCTCTCGCCTCTTGCACGTGAATAGGTAGTTAACCATCTTAAACCGAGAGCCTGTCTTCTTTCAGGTCTAACTTCCATAGGAACCTGATAAGTTGCACCACCAACTCTTCTTGCTTTTACTTCGAGAACCGGCATGATGTTGTTCAACGCCTGTTCGAATACTTCTAAAGGATCCTTGCCAGTCTTTTCTTTTATGATGTCAAATGCCTCATAACAGATTTTCTGAGCAACACCCTTCTTACCTTCCTGCATGATATTGTTGATTAACTTTGTAACAACCTTATCATTGTATATTGGATCAGGTAATACGTCTCTCTTTGGAATATGTCCTTTTCTTGGCACCTTACTTCCCTCCTTTTCATGATATATAAGATATCACAGGTACTCGCGGCATTCTTAGCCGTCGTCAGCGCTCCGTACATGCAAAATATTGATTATATATATTAAACAACGTACTTAGCACTATTCATTTTTTACTCATACTTCGCACTATTAGCACGTTGTATATTTTACTTCTTAGCAGCACCAGCCTTAGGTCTCTTAGCACCATACTTGGAACGACCCTGCATTCTCTTTGCGACACCTGCAGTATCGAGAGTTCCTCTAATGATATGGTATCTAACACCAGGAAGGTCCTTAACCCTACCACCTCTGATCAGAACAACACTGTGCTCCTGGAGGTTATGTCCGATACCTGGAATATAAGCAGTTACTTCGATTCCATTTACCAAACGTACCCTGGCAACCTTTCTCAAAGCTGAGTTTGGTTTCTTAGGCGTAGATGTTTTAACAACAGTACAAACACCTCTTTTCTGAGGGCTGCTCATTCCAAAAGGCTGTCTCTTCAAGGAGTTCCAACCGCTCTGAAGCGCAGGTGCTGTAGACTTCTTGCCCATAACCTCTCTACCTTTTCTTACCAATTGATTAAATGTTGGCATTCTTTTTTCACCTCCTTCATTTCTTATCCTGTACAAGAACCTATCAAGCATTCAAAGCTATATCTAAATGATTGTACATTCCGTTTTAATGGCTTTCGTGAACAAGCCGTTACTTCAAAATACAGACAACTGCTGCTCCGACTTCGATCCCACAAGCCTTTCCCAGATGTTTCATGCTTTCTTCATAGATGATTTCTATTGCATTTTTGCGACAAAGTTCAATGATATTGTTCACAACCCTGGGGTCAGCATCCTTTGCGATATATACAAGCCTAGCAGTACCATTTTCAAGAGCTTTTGCAGATTGTTTGACACCTACAACCTTTTGACTGCTTTTCAAATTGTCAAGCACAACTTACCCCCCTGTAAAAGCGTTAGAGTCATCCTGCTTCACGCACTAAAATATTTTATCACCGCAAAGCTGATTTTGTCAAGATAAAGTACCAGCTGGTAATAATTCAGCGAAATTTTCTTGATGAATAAAGAAGAATGAAGAATTTTATACTGCAATCATTCTTCATTCTTCCCTAATCTAGATCAATATAAGTTAAATTTATTCTTCTTATTCGCCTACAGTACTGATGTTAATGTCCTTGTATCTGCTCATTCCTGTACCAGCTGGAATCAACTTACCAATGATAACGTTTTCCTTTAGGCCGACAAGAGGATCGATCTTTCCTTTAATAGCGGCTTCTGTCAATACTCTCGTAGTTTCCTGGAAGGAAGCTGCTGAGAGGAAGGATTCTGTTGCAAGCGAAGCTTTTGTTATACCCAACAGAGTAGTTTTACCTACTGCAGGTCTCAACCCCTCTGCCGTTACTCTTGCATTTTCCTCTTCGAAATCAAGCACATCCACCAGTCCGCCAGGAAGCATATTCGTGTCTCCTGCATCCTCAATCTTCACTTTCCGCATCATCTGACGAACAATAACTTCAATATGCTTGTCATTGATATCAACACCCTGCAGTCTGTAAACTCTCTGAACTTCCTGGAGGAGGTACCTTTGAACGCCTTTTGCACCTTTGATCTTCAGGATGTCATGCGGATTTACGGAACCTTCAGTGAGTTCATCACCCGGCTCAACGATTTCGCCTTCTTCCACCTTCAGTCTTGAACCGTAAGGAATCAGATAGCTCTTGGATTCCCCTTCATTCGAAGTTATAATGACTTCTCTCTTCTTCTTAGTTTCAGAGATTTTCACCGTACCTGAAATTTCGGAGATAATTGCCAATCCTTTTGGCTTTCTTGCTTCGAACAATTCTTCAACACGGGGGAGACCCTGTGTGATGTCATCACCGGCAACACCACCGGTATGGAATGTTCTCATGGTCAGCTGGGTACCAGGTTCACCGATGGACTGAGCTGCGATAATACCAACCGCTTCACCTACATTACAATCCTGCCCGGTCGCGAGGTTCGCACCATAACACTTAGCACAAACTCCGAATTCTGAATGGCAAGTCAGAACGGATCTGATCTTGACCTTCTTAATTCCAGCCTTTGCAACTCTTTCCGCCTCTTTATCATTAATCATCTTATCTGCAGGAACGATGACTTCTCCCGTTTCCGGATGAACGATCGGTTCTACAGTGTATCTGCCGGTAATTCTTTCTGCAACACCTTCGATAACTTCATTTCCGTCTTTGACATCGGAAACTTCGATGGTCTTTTTGGTTCCGCAGTCGATCTCTCTTACGATGACATCCTGACTTACGTCAACAAGACGACGGGTGAGGTATCCGGAGTCAGCCGTTCTGAGGGCTGTATCCGCAAGACCTTTTCTGGCACCGTGGGTTGAGATGAAGTATTCCAAAACGTTCAAACCTTCACGGAAGTTTGCTCTGATCGGAATTTCGATGGTCTGACCGGAAGTATCCGCCATAAGACCTCTCATACCCGCCAGCTGTCTGATCTGGTTCACGTTACCTCTCGCTCCGGAGTGTGCCATCATAAACACAGGATTGAATCTGTCAAGGCTTGCCATCAATGCTGTCGTAACATTTTCAACGGTTTCAGTCCAAGTACTGATGACGGCATTCTTTCTCTCTTCCTCAGAGATAAGACCTCTTTTATATTGCTTACCAATATTTTCAACCTTTTCATCGGCTTCCTTCAAATAACGCTGCTTTACTCCAGGAATAACTATATCTGAGACGCTGATGGTGATTGCACCCTTTGTGGAGAACTTAAAGCCCAGAGCTTTAATCTTATCAAGGATCACCGCAGTTTCAGTTGTCCCATGAACTTTTATACATTTGTCAATGATTCTTCCCAGAGCTTTTCTGTCTACCAGGAATGTGATTTCCAAATCAAAAAGTTTTGCCGGGTCTGATCTGTCGACAAATCCAAGATCCTGAGGAATCGCCTCATTAAATATTAATCTTCCAGGGGTAGCGTCTATAATTTTACTAACTTGCTTGCCGTCAATGGTCTTTGTCATCCTTACTTTAATTTTTGCATGGAGACCGACCACTTTATTGTCATACGCCATCACTGCTTCCTGAACGGAACTAAATATGCTGCCCTCGCCAAGATCACCATCTTTTTCAATGGTTAGGTAGTAGCTGCCAAGAACCATGTCCTGGGTAGGAACTGTTACAGGGCGTCCATCCTGAGGCTTCAATAAGTTGTTCGCTGAAAGCATCAGGAATCTGGCTTCTGATTGAGCTTCCGCAGATAATGGAACGTGAACCGCCATCTGGTCACCGTCAAAATCGGCATTGTAAGCGGTACAAACCAAAGGATGAAGTTTTAGCGCTCTACCTTCAACAAGAACCGGTTCGAAAGCCTGAATACCAAGTCTGTGAAGTGTTGGAGCACGGTTAAGAAGTACCGGGTGTTCTTTGATTACTTCTTCAAGGACATCCCAAACTTCTCCTCTTACTCTCTCAACCATTCTCTTGGCACTCTTGATGTTATGCGCAAGTCCGTCATTCACCAGCTTTTTCATAACAAATGGCTTAAATAATTCCAAGGCCATTTCCTTTGGCAAACCGCACTGATAAATCTTTAATTCAGGTCCTACAACGATAACGGAACGTCCGGAGTAGTCAACACGCTTACCGAGCAAGTTCTGACGGAACCGTCCCTGCTTACCCTTGAGCATATCGGAAAGTGATTTCAACGGTCTGTTGCCTGGGCCTGTAACAGGTCTTCCTCTTCTGCCGTTATCGATCAGTGCATCCACTGCTTCCTGAAGCATTCTCTTTTCGTTTCTAACGATAATATCCGGCGCTCCGAGGTCTAAAAGCCTCTTCAACCTGTTGTTTCTGTTGATAACCCTTCTGTAAAGGTCATTCAAGTCGGAAGTAGCGAATCTTCCACCATCCAGCTGTACCATCGGACGGAGTTCAGGAGGAATTACAGGAATAACATCCAGTACCATCCACTCCGGATTGTTGCCGGAAAGTCTGAAAGCTTCTACAACTTCCAATCTCTTAATGTTTCTGATTCTCTTCTGACCGGATGAATCCTTAAGCTCGGATCTTAACTCTCTTGAAAGTTTTTCAAGATCGATCTCTGCCAGGAGTTCCTTAATCGCTTCAGCACCCATACCGGCTCTGAATTTATATCCGAATTTTTCAACGCTGTCTCTGTATTCTTTTTCAGACAGAATCTGCTTCTTTGAAAGAGGAGTCTGTCCTGGATCAATAACAACATAAGAAGCAAAGTACAATATTTTTTCAAGGGCTCTTGGAGACATATCCAGAATGAGACCCATTCTGCTTGGGATTCCCTTGAAGTACCAGATATGGGATACAGGAGCTGCAAGCTCTATATGTCCCATTCTTTCTCTTCTTACTTTTGAACGGGTTACTTCAACGCCACAGCGGTCACAGACAATCCCCTTGTAACGGATTCTCTTGTATTTACCGCAGTGACATTCCCAGTCTTTCTGAGGACCAAAGATTCTTTCGCAGAAAAGACCGTCTCTTTCAGGTTTTAACGTTCTATAGTTAATGGTTTCGGGCTTTTTTACTTCACCCTTGGACCATTCTCTTATTTTTTCTGGGGAAGCTAAACCTATTTTTATTGAATCAAAGTTGTTTAGTTCAAACACGGCTTTTTCTCCCTTCGTTTAGAATTCGTCATCTTCAAAGCTTTCATCGAGATCATCTTCTTCTGCAAAAAGGTCATCGACCAGACCTTCGTCCAAGTTGTCTGCAGTACTCAGGTCGGTAAGATCAAAGTCTTCGATGTCAATTTCATCTTCCAGTGGTTCTTCGCCGATCTCATCATAATCACTGAGAGGAGCTTCGTCTTCCCTGCCCTCTATATTTACATTCAATTCTTCCAATTCATCTTCAACAGATTCCTTAATCGCAATTTCTTCCTGCTCTTCAGAGTAAACCTTGACATCCAGACACAAACTCTGAAGTTCCTTGATCAATACCTTAAAGGATTCAGGAATGCCCGGTTCAGGAACGTTTTCGCCCTTCACGATGGCTTCATAAGTCTTTACCCTACCTACAACGTCATCAGACTTAACGGTAAGGATTTCCTGCAACGTGTATGCCGCACCATACGCTTCGAGGGCCCAAACTTCCATTTCCCCGAAACGCTGTCCACCGAACTGGGCTTTACCACCCAGAGGCTGCTGCGTAACCAGAGAGTATGGACCGGTGGAACGGGCATGGATCTTGTCGTCGACAAGATGGGCCAGCTTCAGGTAATACATGTAACCAACGGTTACTCTATTATCAAATGGTTCTCCTGTTCTTCCGTCATATAGAACAGTTTTTCCGTCTGGTGACAATCCTGCTTTTTTCAGGGTTTCAATGATATCATCTTCTGTGGCTCCGTCAAATACAGGGGTTGCGATTTCCCATCCCAGTGCTTTTGCAGCAAATCCAAGGTGAACTTCCATTACCTGTCCGATGTTCATACGGGAAGGTACGCCTAGAGGGTTCAACACGATTTCAAGCGGAGTTCCGTCCGGAAGGAAAGGCATATCTTCCTCAGGCAGAATTCTTGAAATAACGCCCTTGTTACCGTGACGACCAGCCATCTTATCACCCACGGAGATTTTTCTCTTCTGGGCAATATAGCATCTTACAAGCTGATTTACTCCCGGTGGCAGTTCATCGCCATTTTCTCTTGTGAACACCTTAACGTCAACGATAATACCGGCTTCACCATGAGGAACGCGAAGCGAAGTATCTCTTACTTCTCTGGCTTTCTCTCCAAAGATAGCTCTAAGAAGTCTTTCTTCCGCAGTAAGCTCAGTTTCTCCCTTCGGAGTAACCTTACCAACAAGGATATCTCCAGATCTTACTTCAGCGCCGATTCTGATAATTCCCCTATCATCAAGGTCCTTTAAGGAATCTTCACTGACATTTGGAATATCTCTTGTAATTTCTTCCGGCCCGAGCTTGGTGTCTCTGGCTTCAGCTTCATATTCTTCAATATGGATGGAAGTATATACGTCTTCCTTCACAAGCTTTTCATTGATCAGGATCGCGTCTTCGTAGTTATAACCTTCCCAAGTCATAAATCCGATCAGAATATTTCTTCCGAGAGCGATTTCACCGTTATCGGTAGATGGACCATCGGCAATTACATCCCCTTTATCAACAACTTCGCCTTTTTTTACAATCGGACGTTGGTTGATACAGGTTCCCTGATTGGAACGTAAGTATTTCAATAATTTGTAAACATCTTTTTTACCGTCTTTTGTCTTGATAACAATTTCATTGGCAGATACTTTATCAATAATACCGGCATGTTTAGCCAATACAACTGTTCCTGAGTCTTTCGCAGCTTTGTACTCTATACCGGTTCCAACGATTGGAGCATCTGTTTTAATTAATGGCACCGCCTGACGCTGCATGTTTGATCCCATGAGGGCGCGGTTCGCGTCGTCATTTTCAAGGAACGGAATCATCGCAGTAGCTACGGATACCAGCTGTTTCGGAGAAACGTCCATAAAGTCGACTTTGCTGCCTTCAACTTCGATAAATTCTTCCTTGAACCTACATACTACTTTTTTATCAATAAATCTACCTTCTTCATCTAAAGGCTCGTTTGCCTGTGCAACAACGAATGCGTCTTCTTCATCCGCAGTAAGGTATACGATTTCATCCGTAACAACCACTTTTTCCTTGTCAACCTTTCGATAAGGCGCTTCGATGAAGCCGTATTCATTAATCCTCGCATAAGTACTGAGTGAACCGATAAGACCGATGTTCGGACCTTCAGGCGTTTCAATAGGACACATACGGCCATAATGGGAGTGATGCACGTCACGGACTTCAAAGCCCGCTCTTTCTCTGCTCAAACCACCCGGTCCTAATGCACTAAGCCTTCTCTTATGTGTCAGTTCAGCCAGAGGATTGGTCTGGTCCATAAACTGTGACAGCTGGCTGCTTCCAAAGAATTCTTTGATGGCCGCTGCAACAGGTCTGATATTAATCAAGGCCTGCGGCGTCACAATATCAATATCTTGAATCGTCATTCTTTCCCTGACGACTCTTTCCATTCTTGCAAGACCGATTCTAAACTGGTTCTGGAGGAGTTCACCCACGGAACGCAGTCTTCTGTTACCAAGATGGTCAATATCATCTACAGAACCGATTCCATAGTTGAGGTTGATGATATAGTTGATAGATGCAATAATATCATCCACGGTGATGTACTTTGGAATCAATTCATCGATATTTTCTTTTAAAGCTTTCTTTATTTCTGCTTGACCGCTGTTCTCTTCGAGAATTTTCTTCAGGATATCGATTCTTACTTTTTCAGTAATACCGATATCCGCAACGTCAAAATCAATATAAGACCGGATATCTACCGTATTGTTTCCAATAACTTTTACCTTCTTGTCTTCAACAGCAAGATATATCACGTTGATTCCACGGTTCTGAATTTCATCGGCTTTTGTCCTGGTGATCATTTCATTTTCAGCTACGATGATTTCCCCTGTTTCAGGATCAACAACGTTCTCAGCCGCTCTGAAATTATGGATCCTCGAATAGAAGGAAAGTTTTTTATTGAACTTGAATCTTCCTACCTTTGCAAGATCATATCTCTTAGGATCAAAGAACAAACTGTTTAAAAGAGAGCGTGCGCTATCAACTGTTGGAGGTTCACCGGGTCTTAATCTCTTATAGATTTCGAGCAAACCTTCATCAGTCGTCTTTGCATTGTCTTTCTGAATAGTAGCAATGATTCTTTCGTCTTCACCCAGCAGCTGAGTGATTTCAAAATCGGTACCAAATCCTAAAGCTCTTACAAGGACAGTAAGAGGCAGTTTTCTGGTTCTATCAATTCTTACGGAAAGAACATCATTGGAGTCGGTTTCATATTCAAGCCATGCTCCCCTGTTAGGAATTACGGTATTTGAATAAAGTTTTTTACCGGTCTTATCAAATTTCATGGTGTAGTAGATACCGGGTGATCTGACCAACTGGCTGACAATAACTCTCTCTGCACCGTTGATGATAAACGTACCGTTGTCTGTCATCAGCGGGAAATCTCCCATGAAAATTTCCTGTTCTTTTACTTCCCCTGTTTCTTTATTGATCAGGCGAACCTTCACTTTTAGCGGAGCCGAATATGTAGTGTCTCTTTCCTTGCATTCCTCTACGCTGTATTTTGGATTTTCATCCAGTGAATAATCTGGAAATTCCAGAAGTAAATTACCTGTATAATCGGTAATAGGAGATATATCCCTGAAAACTTCTCGTAGACCTTCTTCTAGAAACCATTTGTAGGAATTTTTCTGTACTTCGATCAGGTTTGGCATATCTAAAACTTCATCAATTTTAGAATAGCTCATCCTTATGTTTTTACCCATTTGTACGGGATGTACCATTAAAAATCACCTCATAAATTATGACTTTTTCCTTAAGGGTCAGCGCTGTAATGCATGAAACCAATCCCTTAAGTAAGCAGGAATGAAACGGGCAATAGAATAAATTTGTCTTATGTTAACAGAACTTTTAGTAGTATTGCTAGAAGTCCTGCAATATGCGTAGTAACTAAAAACTTAAAACTTATAATTTTCTACGGACGACCTATCTACCTGGCTGAGAATTTAAGCTGATTTTTACATCCTTTCCTTAATAAAATGGTAGGAAAGAATAAAACTTGGTTTAAGATCACGCAATAAACGATCCATCGGCGACCTTATTTGCTATAACGAGGCCAAGTATGAAATTCGTTTTTGAGGTCACAATAAATCTATGTAGAATTAATAACCTCGCTCATTATAACAACTGAGGAATATGAAGGTACAGCCACAAAATATTATTTACACTTATTGTCTAATTTATTCCCCTATGTTATAATCTTTATGTGTTCCAGCACAATTTCTAAGAAAAAAATGCCATTGTATTCAAATTACAACGCAGTTTATAATTTTAACATACGGTATGCAACTTGTCAATGTATTTAGTTCATATCGTTTTTTATTTTTAAAGATAAATAAAAGAGGCTTCTTTTTTGCCAGAAGCCTCTTTTTTATGTTTGAAATTAAATTACTTAATTTCGATTGTTGCTCCAACTTCCTTAAACTTAGCTTCGATGGAAGCAGCTTCTTCCTTGGAAACGTTTTCTTTAACAGTCTTAGGAGCGCCATCAACGAGATCTTTTGCTTCTTTAAGACCAAGACCTGTGATTTCTCTAACAACTTTGATAACCTTGATCTTGTCAGCGCCAGCTTCCTTCAAGACTACGTTGAATTCTGTCTTTTCTTCTGCTGCAGGAGCTGCTGCGCCAGCTGCAGGAGCCGCTGCTACAGCTACAGGAGCTGCTGCGGATACTCCGAACTCTTCTTCAAGAGCCTTTACTAATTCTGATAATTCTAATACTGTTAACGCCTTTACGTCTTCAATCATCTTTACAACTTTATCACTTGCCATTTTAATATACCTCCATTAATAAATTATAAATTTTTGTTTTTATCAACTCGCTATTTTAATTAAGCGTTTGCCTTCTTTTCTGCGATCGCATTCAAAGCAACCGCCAAACCTCTGAGATTTCCGTTCAACACATTTGCAAATCCAGCAATTGGAGCGTTGAATCCACCGAGAACCCTTGCAATAAGGACTTCTCTTGGCGGCAGTTCTGCAAGAGCCTTGATACCCTTGACATCAATGATCTTTCCTTCAACTACACCTACTTTAAGTTCGAGCTTTTCATACTTATCAGCATATTCAGAAAGAACTTTTGCAGGAGCAACCGGGTCTGTTTCACTGATTGCCAGAGCTGTCGGTCCGTTCAAAAATGAATCAATATCTCCCAGACCATTTTCTTTCATTGCGAATCTTGTTAAGGTATTCTTAACAACTTTATATTCAACACCAGCTTTTCTCAAAGCACTTCTAAGTTCTGTATCCTGTTCAACAGTAAGCCCTCTGTAATCTGCGAGAACCATAGACTTAGCTGCTTTTACTTTTTCACTTAATTCTTTTACGGTTTCCTTTTTTAACTGCAGCGTTTTTTCACTTGGCACAAATATTCACCTCCCGACTCATTAATTATGAAAGAAGAATGTGGAATGAAGAATCAAGGACTAACAAATAATGAAATGTTATTCATTTAATTCCTCACATCAAACAGCTCTTGCTATGAACGCATTTTCTTTGCGTTTATAGATTTCTTCATTCTTAATTCTCAGTTCTTCATCAAATTAAAAACCCCCGTACGCACATAGACATACGAGGGTAATAAACTCTACCTTGTATATACCTCGGTAGGCTGGTTGTTCACCGATTAAGCAAAGCGCCTACTGTCTATGGCATAGCAATTATTCAATTAACAGTTTGTATCTTACTACAAACCTTTAATTTTGTAAAGGTTTTTCGAATAATTTTTATGTGATTATTCGCTTACTTTCTGAGGGTTAACTTTGATACCAGGACCCATGGTTGAAGAAATTACAACACTCTTCAGGTACTGACCTTTTGCAGCAGCCGGCTTTGCTTTAACAATCGCTTCCATTAATGTGTGGAAGTTGTCAGCAAGCTTTTCTGTACCAAAGGAAACTTTTCCAACAGGACAGTGAATAATGTTTGTCTTATCCAATCTGTACTCAATCTTACCTGCTTTGATGTCCGCAATTGCTTTTGAAACATCCATTGTTACGGTGCCGGCTTTTGGGTTAGGCATTAATCCCTTAGGACCAAGAACCTTACCAAGTCTACCAACAACACCCATCATATCCGGAGTTGCAACAACTACGTCAAACTCAAACCAGTTTTCGTTCTGAATCTTTGTTACCATATCTTCAGCGCCTACATATTCAGCACCGGCTTTTTCAGCTTCAACCGCTTTGTCACCTTTTGCGAATACGAGTACTCTTACTTTCTTACCGGTACCGTGTGGAAGAACAACAGCGCCTCTAACCTGCTGGTCAGCATGTCTTGAGTCAACGCCGAGCTTGATGTGCGCTTCTACAGTTTCATCAAACTTAGCTTTTGCAGTCTTCTGTACGAGTTCCAATGCTTCTGCTGTATCATAAAGCGCTAATCTGTCAACGAGCTTTGCACTTTCACTATACTTCTTTCCTCTTTTCACTTATATCCTCTCCTTCGTGGTAAATTTTTTCGGAAACAAAGTTTCCTCCCACTTACAGCTAATTTGTATCAGTAACATCGTAGGGATAACCCCCGCCTTTACTGAATCCTCTATTAGTCTGTAACAACGATTCCCATGCTTCTTGCAGTACCTGCAACCATGCTCATTGCAGCTTCAACACTGCCAGCATTTAAATCCGGCATTTTCAATTCTGCAATCTTTCTGATTTCAGCCTTAGAAATCTTCGCAACTTTTTCCTTGTTTGGCTTACCGGAACCGCTTTCTATTTTGCATGCCTTCTTCAACAGAACTGAAGCCGGCGGAGTTTTTGTGATGAATGAGAAGGATCTGTCAGCATATACTGTAATAACAACAGGAATGATCAATCCCGCGTCTTTTGCAGTCCTTTCATTAAACTCTTTACAAAATCCCATTATGTTTACGCCATGTTGTCCTAAAGCTGGTCCAACCGGTGGAGCCGGAGTAGCCTTCCCTGCAGGAATTTGAAGTTTTACGTATCCAGCAATTTTCTTTGCCATTTTAATTCCACCTCCCAATTTTATACCAAATTAAGAACTCAGAACGAAGCATAAAGAACTGTTTTAGAAAACATTCTTTAACCTGTTCCTCATTCATAATTTCAAAATAAATGTACTGTATGGATGAATTGTGATTGTGTTAGATCTTCTGTATCTGAACAAGTTCAAGCTCAACAGGGGTTTCCCTGCCGAACATGGATACAGCAACACGAACCTTTTTCTTTTCCATATTGATTTCTTCTACGATGCCGATAAAGTTTTCAAGCGGTCCTGAAACCACCCGGACATTATCTCCAACATCATAGTCCACAACAGGTTCAAATTCTTCAACACCCATTGCTTTCACTTCTTCATCCGTCAATGGAACAGGTTTTGATCCTGGACCGACAAACCCGGTAACGCCCCTGGTGTTTCTTACAACATACCAGGACTCATCACTCATGATCATTTTTACAAGAACATATCCCGGGAATACCTTTTTCAGAGTGGCTTTCTTTTTGCCATCCTTGATCTCGATCTGTTCTTCCATAGGGACGACAATATCGAGTATGTATTCCTGCATGTTTCTGTTTTCAACGATCTTTTCAAGATTTGCCTTTACTTTATTCTCATATCCGGAATAGGTATGAACAACATACCATTTTGCATTTTCTTCCATCTCATTTGGAAGCATCAAGCTCCATGCCTCCTTTTACTATCTTGTGAATACTAGAATTGTCGCTTTTTCGAGCCCAAAATCTACAACCCAGATGAGGGCGCCTACAACCAAACATGCTGCCAATACTGTAACAGTATTGTTGATCAGCTGAGTCCTGTTAGGCCAAATAACCTTCTTCAACTCATGACGAATCTCGGTAAAGAATTTGGTAGTATTCTTTTTGGCCATATTGAACTTCGAAACTTTTACTTCATCAGCCATACGATTCACATCTCCATTTCAGAAAGGGACGTTTCCTCCCAACATAGGAATTCCAGCCTTAACGGATGAGTCCCTTTACCTTTTTATAATATTACTTGGAAACAGAATTATTTTGTTTCCTTGTGAACGGTGTGCTTACGGCAAAATCTGCAGTATTTCTTCATTTCAAGCCTATCAGGGTCATTCTTCTTATTCTTCATGTTGTTGTAGTTTCTCTGTTTGCAATCTGTGCATGCCAATGTAATCTTTACTCTCATTTTAACACCTCCAGCCCCTAACTTTTATATCAATACTTTTGTAGTATCTTCATAGACGCATAAAAAAAAAGCCTACGCAAAGGAGCAATAAATAATTTAACACAAAACTTGTCATTAGTCAAGGATTTTTTATACATAATGCGCGCGGTTGCAACCACGCGCATCGTATATTCCATTTAATCTTCAATAATCTCACTAATTGGCTTTCCTGGCGGAACAATCGGGAATACCTTGTCATCCTTATCGATAATGAAATTGATGAGAACAGGTCGATCTTTCGATTCCAATGCTTTTTTTATTGCTGCATCTACTTCTTCGGGCTTTGCAACATCAATTCCGACAGCCCCGTAAGCCTCTGCAAGGGCTTTGAAGTTTGTACCGCGGTCAATATTCGTTGCTGAATACCTTCCGCCGAAAAAAAGTTCCTGCCACTGCCGTACCATGCCCAATACTCCATTGTTGAAAAGGGCGATAATGATGGGGAGTCTATACTCAACGGCGGTTGCAAGCTCATTGCAGTTCATTCTGAAGCTTCCGTCTCCCGCAATATTGATAACCTTTTTTTCCGGTCTTCCAATTTGCGCGCCGATACAGGCACCCAATCCAAACCCCATAGTCCCAAGTCCGCCGGAAGATATGAACTGTCTTGGCTCCTTGTACTTGTAAAACTGTGCCGCCCACATCTGATGCTGCCCAACCTCTGTAGTGATCAGTGCTTCTCCTTTAGTGAGTTCACAGATTCTTTCCATGATGAACTGGGGTCGCAGCACCTCATCCTTAGTGTATTTTAATGGATAGAGGTTCTTCCATTCCGCGATTTTTTCAGACCACTCTGTATTATTCTTTTTTTCTATTCTAGAATTTATACGTGCTAAGATCTTTTTAATGTTGCCTACCAGCGGATGATGGACATTAATGTTTTTGCCCACCTCTGCCGGATCTATGTCAATATGCATAATCTTTGCCTTGGGCGCAAACATGGAAACGTTGCTGATCACGCGGTCACTAAATCTGGCGCCGACAGCGATAAACAAATCACAGTCCGATACTGCAAGGTTGGAGGTTTTCGTTCCATGCATACCGACCATTCCCATATATAGTTCATGGGTAGCAGGAAATGATCCCATTCCCATTAAAGATGTGCTTACCGGGATTTTGGCATTCTCCGCCAGTGTCCGAACCTCTTCGGTTGCCCCTGCGATGGATACGCCACCCCCGGATAAAATAACCGGCCTTTTTGCCGCATTAATGATTTCTGCCGCTTCAGCCACTTCTTCTTCAGTGACTCCCAGCAGCACCTCCTGAGGTGTTTTCAAAGGTTTAGGTTCATATTCTGCTTCTGCTGCAGTAACATCCTTGCATACATCAATAAGAACCGGCCCCGGTCTTCCTTCTTTCGCTATGATAAAAGCTTCTCGGATAACGTCTGCCAATTTATTCACATCTTTTACAATGTAATTGTGCTTTGTGATGGGCATGGTGATCCCGGTAATATCCACTTCCTGGAAAGAATCCTTTCCCAAGAGCGCTGTCGGCACCTGCCCTGTAATGGCCACCATAGGAACAGAATCCATATAGGCAGTAGCAATTCCTGTGACAAGGTTTGTTGCTCCCGGTCCCGAGGTTGCAATACATACCCCAACCTTACCCGTAGCTCTGGCATAACCGTCTGCAGCATGAGAAGCACCCTGCTCATGGGAGGTTAAAATATGCTTAATCTCATGACTGTATTTATACAGCGCATCATAGATGATGAGCGCCTGCCCGCCGGGAAATCCGAATACGGTGTCCACGCCCTGTTCCTTTAAACATTCAACGATGATTTCTGCACCTGTCAATCTCATTTCATCGACCTCCAAACTTCCAAATCTCTCTCTATCTCTATTTGAGCACAGCTCCTGTGCTAGCTGATGAAACCAGCCTTGCATATCTTCCAAGATAACCGCCGGTGATCTTCGGTTGAGGCGCTTTCCATTCAGCCATCCTCGCTTTGATTTCTTCATCCGATATCTCTGCGTTTAACTTTCCATTAGGTATGTCGATGCTGATAATATCTCCTTCCCTTATGGCAGCGATCGGTCCGCCTTCCATAGCCTCAGGTGAAACGTGACCGATGGAAGCTCCTCTGGAAGCGCCTGAAAAACGTCCGTCCGTGATAAGAGCAACATCCTTGTCAAGGCCCATTCCTGCAATTGCAGAGGTAGGTCCGAGCATTTCTCTCATTCCTGGTCCGCCTTTAGGACCCTCATACCGGATAATCACAACGTCTCCCTTATTGATTTTTCCGCTGTATATTGCTTGGATTGCTGCGTCCTCTGTATCAAACACCCTCGCAGGACCTCTATGGGAAAGCATCTCCGGCGCAACCGCCGAGCGCTTCACAACGGCGCCATCCGGAGCAATATTCCCTTTTAGTATTGCAATGCCGCCTGTTTGGCTATACGGCTCTTCAACACTTTTTATAACACCGCGGTCTGTAACTTGAGCTTTCTCTATGTTTTCGCCTACGGTTTTACCTGTCACCGTAATTAGGTCTTTATGAATCAAGTCCTTCTTTGTAAGTTCTTTCATGACTGCCTGAACTCCACCTGCCATGTAAAGATCCTGAACGTGATGAGGTCCTGCAGGAGCCAGCTTGCAAAGGTTTGGCACCTTGCCGCTGATTTCATTGATGATATCCAGGTTCATTTCAACACCGGCTTCATTTGCTATTGCCGGAAGGTGAAGCACTGAGTTGGTGGAACATCCGAGAGCCATATCCACAGCCAGAGCATTTTCGAATGCTTCGGGAGTAAGAATGTCCGAAGGCTTAATGTCTTTTTCAACCAGTTCCATGACCTTCATGCCCGCCATTTTTGCCAGTCTGATTCTTTCAGCATAAACCGCAGGAATGGTTCCGTTTCCGGGCAGCCCCATCCCAAGAACTTCCGTAAGGCAATTCATGGAATTCGCCGTAAACATCCCTGAACAGGAACCGCAGCCAGGGCATGCATGGTTTTCAAAATCGCCGACCTCTTCTTCTGTCATTTTGCCCACTTTATATGCTCCAACAGCTTCCATCACACTATTAAAATCGAGATAGTTTCCATTTCTTTTCACGGACAGCATTGGTCCGCCGCTGATCACGACAGACGGAACATTGATTCTTCGAGCCGCCATCAGCATACCGGGTACGATCTTATCACAGTTGGGAATAAACACCATACCGTCAAAATTATGTGCCAACCCCATGGCTTCACAGGAGTCCGCGATCAGTTCTCTTGTCGCCAGCGAATATTTCATCCCGACGTGTCCCATGGCAATCCCGTCACAAACACCAATTGCTCCAAATTCGATCGGAGTTCCTCCTGCCATCCGGATTCCAGCCTTGACCGCTTCCGCGATTTTATCCAAATGGATGTGCCCCGGAACAATTTCACTTTTTGAGTTGACCACACCGATCAATGGTCTGTTGATTTCTTCATCTGTATATCCCATTGCCTTAAATAACGCACGGTGGGGTGCTCTTTCTATCCCCTTTTTTACAATATCGCTTTTCATGGCGGACCCTCCTTTATATCAATAACAATCATGCTCAGATACATCTTCTCTTACGTATGACAATAGCCGGTCTTTGCCGGCTATTAATTTTAAAGTTATTTTACTACTTTATAAATATAAATGTCTAGTGTGTATCTAAAAAAGATTTAATTCATTCAATATTTAACCTATTTATTATTCGGAACCTGTTTTGTCAGGACTCGTAATCCACAGCTACCGCGGACTCCATGACCTGTCCCATGTGTTTCTTTACCACATCGGCATGATAGGGATCTACTTGATAGTCATCCAGGTCCTTCATTGTATCAAATTTTGTAATCAGAACAAGATCATAGGATCTCGGTGTATGAAGAACATCCATGCCTACTTCCAGGTACCTGAGCATTTCAACCTTCCCCTGCATGCTCATCAAAACTTCCTTTGCCTTCTGGACATTGGCTTCACTTCCGTCTTTCAGCTTAAACATCACCACATGTGTAACCATCTTGATCTATCCTTTCATATATCTGTTTTTCAAAATATTTAGAAGTATTCTACCACAGCCTCCAACTTTGCTCAAGGTAAATTCTGCAAAACAAAAACGGGAGCCGGTAAGCCCCCATTGTGTTTTTCTAAAACACACGGTATATATCCGTTGTTTCCGCATTTAGCTTATCCGGGAAACATCCAATCAACAATAAAATTATTCTGATAAATAAACTTTGCAACAATCGAAGTATCCATTGCCTCAAACAGTCCCTGGAATTGGGGTGCTGCATTAAAGAGCATTACAATAGCAAACAGGACATACACCGTCAACAGGCCCTCAACGGCTCCAAGTGCAAAACCGCCTAATTTGTCCACCTGTCTGAACAGCGGCAGTTTCGCAATTCCCTGCAGGATCACCCGGGCAAAAGTCAACGCAATTCGGATTGCTATGTAGAGTAAAACTAAACTGATAATCTCAATGGTGATTGTGGCAAGCTTATCACTGATAAAGTCCATAACCCTGCTCATGTCAATCAAGGACGTAGGATTGGGGAGCAAGCTCTTGACCATGTCCTTCTCAATCATATCTTTTAAAAATCCAGGTACATGCAGGTTGTCAACAACCGCTTTCGCTCCAGCCTCTTTCAGTTGATCGTTTACCCCAGAAGACTGTACCTGCTGCTGATGCATCAGACTCTTAAAAATGCTTTGCTTGATGTTCGTATAGAGAGCAGTTTTCATCAAAAACTTGGCTACCACCGGATACAGTTTGATGGATGCAATAATGGATACAAGGAAGGATGCCAGCCTGAATATTGATAAAATAAACCCTCTTGTAAGACCAATAATTCCAAACCCCACAATGATGCCTAGTACAAGTAAGTCACTCCAGTTCATATGTTCCCCCTGAAATAAGTTTAGAGTTCTATTGTTCTATTTTCGTAATGACAACATTATTTTTTGATACGACAGCAAGTTCCTGCTTATTAAAGAAGTGTACCTCATTCACATCCATTTTTGAAGTATATTTCCCGACGAGCTTACCTCGTGAGTTAATCAGATATACTTCCCTTCCCGCATTGACAGCAGCCACATCTCCATAAGCTTTTAAGTTGATCACCTTATCGTGCAATAAAAATTGCGCCGCTTGCTTTCCATCCGCATTCAATACTTTGATCTCTGTGGAAGCACCATTGAATAAACCGGCTTTTTCTCCTCCACTCACAGCAATGAATAATTTCCCCGAGGACGCGGCTGAGCTGTACACAATCCGGTCCTTAAACTCTTGTTTCCACTTCTCTTTTTGCTCCTTGGAGGTTCTATCCATGCAAAATACGGAGGAATCATTGATGCCGACCAAGAGATCTTCTTTTAAATACCACAAACTCGGAAATACTTCGCCGTTTTTTGGAACCCTCGCCGCAAAGGGAGTTCCCAACATATTCATGAATGAAATGCTTGTCCCTGCCACGCCCCCGGACATGTCCAGCATATGCACAGCCACATATTTGCCATTTGGTGAAACCTGAGCACCTAGAACAAAATTATCTGCATCAGATCTTGTAAAAAACTCGTTCCCCTGGAGATTGAATACGCTTACGGCAGCTTTATATCCTTTCAGTTCTTGTACAATCGATACATATCCGCTCTCACTGATATCGGCATTGATGATATTGTTATCCAGTTTTTTGTTCCACTTGACGGATTTACCGTTGATTATGACGACTTCTCTGCCGCCAAGATCATATACCAGTAAATCGGCACTTGACTTTTTTACCTTGGGATTGCTCATGCTGATTGGAACAGACCATAATTCATTTCCGCTCTTATCTATTCCAGTAACCGTATCCCTGGTACACTTGATCAAATTATCCTTGTATGTGGTAAACGCATACTTTTCTTTCTCGTCACAGGGAATGACCGTATCTTTTTGTTTTGTCTCCTGATGTGCTTTTATATGAAAGCTGTTTTTAAAAATATCCTGAATACGGACACTTTTAAAATCAAAATTCTGACTTTTTAAATAGACTAAAAATGCAACTCCCGCGATCAGCAGCAACAGAAGAAAAAATACGATGACGTTTGACTTCCCTCCAGTGCTGCCAACCTTCACATCCTCTTCAGAATGGCTCACGCTTCATTCACCCCAACCGTTATCTTTCGTATATCAATCATCTTCATTTTATCATAACCTCCATCAGATTACACCTATTTCTTCCTTTTTATGCCACGGTAAAAACATGGATTCCGCAGCTCTCAATGCTGAGTTCATTTGCGTCTCCCCCCTTTAAATACATGATTTGCTTTCACAAGATATAATACCGGACTGGTTTTGATCCATTGAATCAATATAATAAAAACCATGAACATCCCTGCATACCCAAAAATAGGATAGAGAGTTGCAATCAGATTTGAAAAACCAAGGCTTGACATTGGAATAGCCAGAGCACACGTAACAACGACCAGAATTTTGGGATGAATTGTTATTTTGGTTCCTACTCTTTCGACAAAACAATATCCTGAAGTAAGCGCGGATACCACCATGGCTAACCATAATACAAGGGTGTATAAATTGGTTATCGTCTCATTATACCGCCCTATAATGCCTAAGACAGGCAGCTCGTTTTTCAAAATATCGGGGTAAAACATATACATGGCGGTATTTAGTATGAAAGCTATAAAGCAAAGAAGCATTCCTCCAAGAATACCTCCAAGAACACCGGTTTTTCTTGTTTTCAGGTATGGAAGCATGCTGCACAGGATAACGACAGATAAAATGCTGTTATAACTCACGTATATAATGGATGAAAAGAACCAATTGTGCGTAATTTTCTCCAAATCCAACCCTATATTGAAAACATACGTATCTTTAAACAATATAATATAGAATCCAACAGAGATAATTCCAATGATCAGAATTGGTGTGATGAAGGAACTAACGGCAACAACCCCTTTAATGTCCGTCATAAGGATCAGCATCACGATGGCTGCCATGATCACGACACACCAATGAAAAGGCAGGGTGAATTTTTCTGTCAGTATTCTTCCTGAACCGGCAATCATGATACAAAAGAGAGATAAGACGAACAGTGCAACAATGATCTCAATAATCCAACCCAGTGTCCATCCAACCGAAGGAAACAGGAACTCGTCATAGTTCCGGATTCTCTCCCTGTATACCCTGTCGAGGACGGTATACCCAATGATGGAAAACAATATCCCCGCGAGAATGATCCCGTAAAACCCGCCTTCGTAGTATGTTGAAAAAAACTGAACAATCTCCTGTCCTGAAGCAAACCCGGCCCCGATGATGGTTGCCATATAGATGCTTGCAACCTTCAGGATACTTTTGACTTCGCCCATAAAAAACAACTCCTGCCATAGAATGATTCGTTTACATTCTATGATGGAGTTGTTTTTGTCATTACATATTCTCTGTAGCTATTATTTCTTTGCTTTATCCAGCAGATCAATGAGCTTCTTATAGGAGTCCTTCATTTGATCGACCTGGTTCTTGGCAACCGTGATGTTTTTATACTTACCGTCTTTCAGTGCATAGTAGGTGTTGTCATCCTTACGCACCAGTTCTATCTTTACAGTTCCAGGCGCTTTTTCAAGTGAATAAGTGATGGTCACATCCGGCTTTCCTGTCGGATTTGCACCAAACTCAACCTTATCAAAAGTCAACCCGATCAACTTCTGGTAGTATACCCTGAACATCCCGTCGCCGGTATTCCCTTCAGATTCCACATCCTTCGTAGGTCTGCCGTCGATAACGAATTCATCCTGCTCCTTGTTTTCTCCATCCGCTTTGATATTTGCAATGGAGTTCATGCCGTCTGCTTCCACTTTGATACTGGAAACATCCGCGATGTTCACAATATATACAAAAGCATCCATGATATCTGCAATGGTCTTGTCTCCAAAGTCAAAGCCCTTTTCATCCACGACAAAGATATCGTCATTGCCGTCCACCTTAGCGTAAATTTCCTGACCTCTGACCTTTTCCTTACCCAGGAGGAGCTTTATATTCTTCGCGTCTTTTGCTCCCAGTTCAAGGACATACGCGGGATTATCAAGGCCATAATCGGCAGGATTCAACTTGCTGCCGTTAACATACTCTTTAATATTCATGCCCACAGCGGATTGAATGATCGGTACGACCTTCGATTCATCCCCGAGTGTCTCCATCGGCTTCAGGATGTCCCAGGTCGTTCCTTTTTTCACTTCAAAAGAATACTTTCCATCCTTCTGAACCCCCAGGTAATTCACATCTTCCGGTTTAAAGTTGAAAATAGTTTTCTGCTTAAGTCCTGATAGATCCAATAAGAAGCTCTCCGCACTGGATGCCACTACCGCATAAACGGAATCTCCGTCTGCAAGCTTCACAAAACGGCTTTCCTTTGAAGGGGATTCATCTCCAATCTGAATTACCTTGGAACTGCCATCCTCCATCGCGAGGGTAACTACCGCCTGCGGTGCGGTCAAACCGAATTGAGACAGGTCTGCATCCCCTTTGGCAACAACTTTTGTATACCTCATGTCTGCCGCTGTTACACCAAGGCCTATAATTTTTTCCTTGTCAATATTGGATCCCTCCGGTGAAGTAAGCACCAGTTCCTTATCCTTACGGTCGATCACAAATTTCTGTCCTTTATGATCAATGGTAATTCCCTTAATCTTCTCAGCTTCTATCTTAAATAATGCCTGTGTTTCCGTCTCATCCGCTGTCTTTGTTGCATCATCACTCTTTTTACCGAACTTCTCGTAGGCAAAGTATCCTCCTAAAACTAAAGCAAAGACGACCAGAAGGATCAATGCATTCCTGTAAGTTCTCATAAGTGCCTCCTCCTTACCCAGATCACGACACCCGCAACGATAGCCAATATCGGAATCAACGCAACCACAACAAGCACTAAAGCTACCTGCGTAATTGTTGAAATCTCCAGTCTGTCATTGCTCAAGAACTTTGAACTAACCACAACGGCATCTTTACGTTCTCCCAGCCATGACAAGGAGTTTACAAACAAATCGTAATTCCCAACCGCGCCTAACTTCTCAAAGGCTTCATCCGTCAGGAAGGTTGAGTCGCCAAAAACCACAACTCTCGTCTTCTGATCCGCATTGGAGGAATTCTTCTCTGCGGAGAAGGCTAAATCCAATGGTCCGGGAATATCATTGCCGTCCAGCTTAGGGCTCTGATCCTTGAGGTTCGTTTCACCCCAGGATTTATCCGAAGTCTTTGCGAGAGACTGGAGTTTCAATCCGTCCTGCTTGTTTTTAAGTTCTTTCAAGCTTCTTGCTTCAGGGAATACGATATTCAGATTCTTTGAAGCAATACTGCTTGTCAGATCACTGCTTACGATTTCCGGTTTCAAATTCAATGGATAATTGAAAACGACTTTTCCTGCATCGGTTTCAATTGCAATATCATTATCAATACCGATATTAAACTTTTTCAATGTTTCACTTAAGTTTGGCAGTTCAACGAACGGTTCAAGGAATACCATCATTCTGCCGCCCTTATCGAGATATTGGTCCAGCTTGGCTTTTTCATCAGCACTTAAGTCTTTTTTCGGTGCAACGATGGAAACGATGTCTGCATCTGCTGGTACGCTCGCTGCTGAAACCAGGTCAAAATTCTTGATTGTGTAGTTTACATCTTCCAGCGCTGTCTTTACGACAGTTGAGCTTTCAAGTCCCATTTCCCCATGACCGCCGAGCATATAGATCACAGGATCCTTTTCACTGGTTACATAACTGATAGCACCGGTCAGCTTCTGCTCAACCTTGGATGCTTTTAATTCACCCGTCTGATAATCCATATCATACATATCGTATTGTTTCAGTTTTCTAAACTTTTCTCCGCTCTCAACAACCATGGTTCCCTTGTCGATTGCAGCTCCGTCCTTACTGTACTTTTTAGCCAAAGCAGGATTCTGGTCAGGATCCGCGTACTCAACCTTCAAAGCGGAACAGTATTTTTTGTAATCATTCAGCGTATCTTTGACATCCTGAGGTTCTTTTCCGATGTCATAGAATGCAATGATCTTTACTTCTTTTTTAACTGTTTTCAAATAGTCCTTTGTTTCCTGGGACAAGGTAAACTTCTTATCCTTTGAAATATCCAGTTTCCATCCCTGATTGCTAACAAACAGATTGATGATGAATAATATTCCGATAAATGCAATTGTCATCACAAATGCGTTGGATCCGTATCTGAACTGCTTGCTGGTAAAAAATTTCTTAAAAAAGGCTTTTATCTTATCCATTCGTTAATCACCCCTCACTCCAACGTCTTTTGTCAATCACTCGAATCGTTAAGAAAATAAATACCGCGGAAAAACTGATATAGTAAAGAATTGATGCAGGCTTTAAAATGCCGTTTGCAAAATCTTCACTTCTCTTCATGATGGAAAGCCATCCGACAATATCACTTATAATCCTGTTTGAGAAAGCGCCTCCTACCCAGTCGATGATCCACAGTGAAAGGATGCTTGCAAAACCGACGATAGCCGCAATAATCTGGCTGTCGGTCACTGAGGAAGCAAAAATACTGATCGCGATAAAGGACATTCCAACAAGGAAGAAGCCTAGATAATTATTGATCAATTCGGCTACGGAAGGACTTCCGAAAATGAACAATATCACCACATAAATCAAGGAAATCAATACTGTCACAAAGAATACGAACAACGCCGCAAGGAATTTCCCCATGACGATGCCGGTCAAACTGACAGGAGAAGTCAACAGCAGCTGGTCTGTTCTTGTTTTTCTTTCGTCTGCCAGAAGCTTCATGGTAAGAATCGGTGTGATGAAAGTCAGTACAAGCTGCATAGTGCTGAGTGTTCCATTGATATTCGGATATCCGGACAAAATGTTTCCTGTCATAAAAAACATTCCTGCAAGGATAAAGAATGCGCCGATAAACACATAAGCAACCGGTGATAAAAAGTATGATCTGATTTCTCTTTTAAATATTGCCAGCATTACTGCTCAACCCCCTTTTCATCTGTTGTCAGCTGGAGGAATATATCTTCAAGGGACATATCCATGGACTTGAGTTCAAGAATCGGATACCCTGCTTTTGCCATTGCAAAGAACAGAGGCCGCCTTATATCCACTTCCTTGGTGGATTCGATATAATAGTTGATTACATCATTATCCTTTTCAATATGCGCTTCAACGATCATTACACCGTAGATTTCCTTAATTGCACCGACTACGGAGCTCTTTGGACCCGCGATGGTCACGGAGAATTTGGAAGAGGACCCAAAATTCTTCGATAGGTTTTCCGGTGTATCAATGGCTGCAATTTCACCTTTGTTAATAATGACAACACGTTCACATACTGCACTGACTTCAGGGAGTATATGGGAGCTCAGGATAATCGTATGCTGTTTTCCAAGAGCTTTGATCAGCTTTCTGATTTCAATAATCTGCTTCGGGTCCAACCCAACCGTAGGTTCATCCAGAATCAGAACATCCGGTGTGCCCACCAATGCCTGTGCAAGGCCTACTCTCTGTTTATAACCCTTGGACAGATTCTTGATCAGTCTGTGTCTGACATCGGAAACTTTTACAAGCTCCATGATATCATCCATCTGACCCTTCCTTTTGCTGCGGTCCACCATCTTCAATTCACTGACAAAATCAAGGTATTCCTTGACGGTCATATCCATATAAAGCGGCGGTATTTCCGGAAGGTAACCGATTCTCCGCTTCACTTCCTTTGGCTCCTCTGCAATGTCATAGCCACATACCTTGACGGTACCTTCCGTTGAAGGCATAAATCCGGTAATGATGTTCATGGTTGTGGACTTGCCAGCGCCATTAGGGCCTAAAAAACCAAGAATTTCACCTTTTTCAACAGTAAAGTTCAAATTGTTTACAGCCTTTATCTGTCCGTATTTCTTGGTCAGGTTCTGTATTTCGATCATTGTCTTCCCCCCTGCATAAATATTGTGTAGAGTTGATGCTTTATGATAGAGATAGTATTTTCCACAATTTATTATCCTAAATAGTTTTTAATAAATTGTGAACAATTTGTAACTAATTGAAGAATATCTATAAAACAGGGCCAAAGTCGAATAGTATCAACTCTTAGCCCCTCAGCACTAATACATTATATAGTTTTTGTCTTATGTTTTCAAGTACAACCTAGATTATGGAAATCACCCAGCCTTTTGATATCTTGCTTCCCGACTGTAAAGCAGCAGGGTTGCTAGGAGAATTCCAGCAGAATCGATTAGGACGTCGGTTGCCCGCATTGCTCTACCTGGTACAAAATACTGGTGGATTTCATCACTAATGGCGTAAAGGACTGCAAAAATTGTAGAAAACCAAAAAGTCTGCAGCAGTTTTTCCTTGTTAAAATAGGCTTTAAAAATAATGAATCCAAGGATACAATACTCTATAAAATGAGCAGTTTTTCTAACCAGATTGTCGGAAACCACGATCCTCCCCGGTCCGAAAAGCATATCAAAAAAGCGGTTCAGGGCCATTGTGATGGTAGAACTTTCGGCAGCCGATATATCCGCGGGAGTATTTGATTTGAAAAATATGAATATGCACCAAGCTGCAACCAGTATCCACCAAAAATGCTTTCTTTTCATCTTAACCTCGTCTATTCAAAGGCACTCTTCAACTTCACTTGAACTCTGCAAAATAGTTAAAGGCCTCTTTATCTCTTTCACAAAAAATTCTTTGTTTATGATACCATAGGAGAACAAAAAAAGAAACCCGACATAAAGTGCAGGTTTCTATGTATAACTCTAATTGATCTATAAATGAAAGTTATAATCTAATATTTTATGGAAAACCTTTTCCAAGAGATAATTTACCTTCTGTTCACTTTGAAAAAGCTTGCCAATACAGGCCCCAAAGCAGAAAATCCAATAACAATCATCCAGTCTTCCAAAGATAGGAAGGCAGTATTAAATACTTCCTGTAAAAACGGGATATAAACTACTCCCAGGATCATAACCAAAGAGCAAATGACCGCCAAAACCAGGTACATATTGTTGAACAGCGGAATCTCAAATATGGTCTTCCGCTCGGATTTACATTCAAATACATGGATGAGCTGTGTCATCACCAGGGTCATAAATGCACCCGTTCTGGCGGTTTCTACTCCTCCGTTGAAGTATAAAATGGTGATGAAAACAGCCAGTGTACTTAGCCCGATCAGTGTCCCCCTGAACAAGATCAGATTCAGAAGGCCGTTTGAGAAAATATTCTCTTTTGCTCCTCTGGGAGACCGCATCATGATATCTTTTTCCGGCGGATCGAATCCGAGGGCAATTGCAGGAAGCCCGTCGGTAACAAGATTGACCCATAGAATCTGGATTGGCAAAAGCGGTATGGGAAGTCCCATCAGCATTCCGAGGAACATGGTCAAAACCTCACCCAGGTTGCAGGCAAGCATATACCGGATAAACTTCCGGATATTGTTATAGATCACTCTTCCTTCTTCAATCGCAGCAACAATGGTAGCGAAGTTATCATCCATCAGAATCATGGAGGAGGCTTCTTTGGTTACATCTGTTCCTGTTACCCCCATGGACACACCGATATCTGCTTCTTTAATGGCAGGTGCATCATTCACTCCATCCCCGGTCATTGCAACAATATGACCTAGCTTTTTTAATGCCTTCACAATCATCAGCTTGTGTTTCGGAGAAACTCTGGCATACACCGATACGTCTCCTGCTACGGCCTGAAGTTTTTGTTCATCCATCTTTTCGAGATCCGTACCTGTCAGAACCATATCTCCTTTTGTAAAGATATTCAGCTCCTTTGCAATGGCCGTAGCCGTTATCTTATGGTCTCCAGTGATCATAACAGGCTTGATCCCCGCCATTCTACATTTCTGCACTGCCTCAATTGCTTCTTTTCTTGGTGGATCAATCATCCCGGTAAGTCCTACAAAAACAAGGTCTTTCTCAACTTCCTTCTTCGAGTAAAGCCTTGATCCCAAACGCTTATAGGCAACTCCGATCACTCGCAAGGCGTCCTTTGCAAGATGATCATTCATTTTCAAAATTTCTGCCCTGGCTGCAGCATCCAATGCAATGATTCCTCTATTCGTATATATTTTGCTGCATTTGTCAATGATTACATCAGGAGCGCCCTTCGTAAATACAAAGCTCTCGCCTTTATGATTATCACACAGGACCGACATGCATTTTCGATCCGAATCAAACGGGATCTCATCTATTCTGAAATAGGACTTTGCCAAAACCTCTTCCGTCAAACCACCCTTTGCTGCAACGACAGTCAGTGCCCCTTCCGTCGGATCTCCCTCGATGCCCCATCTTTCTTTTTTGGTAAACATCGACTTCAGCTTTCCAAAGGATTCTGCAGAGTTCCTGTCGCCTCTTACGAGTTTTGCATTGTTGCAAAGTCCGCAGATTTCAAGGGCCAGCTTTAAGTTATTGTCCTTTTGAGCATGGATTGTCTTACCGTTCAGCAGGAATTCACCCTCAGGTTCATACCCGTTCCCTTTTACATCAATGAGGTTCCCTCCGGTGTAAATCTTTCTTACCGTCATTCTGTTTTCCGTAAGTGTTCCCGTTTTATCAGAACAGATGACACTTGCACAGCCCAAAGTTTCAACTGCCGGCAGCTTTCGTATCAGGGCATTCCTTTTGAGCATCCTTTGGACCCCTAAAGCCAAAGCAATTGTCACAATAGCCGGAAGTCCTTCCGGAACAGCGGCTACTGCAAGACTAATCCCTGCCAGGAGCATAGTAAACAAGGATTCGCCTCTTAAGACTCCAGTAACAGATACAATAGCACATATAACCAGGCAACCATAGACAATGAATTTCCCGAGATACTCCAAGCGTCTCTGCAGAGGCGTCTGTTCCTCCTCTACATTTTGAATCATATCCGCGATTTTTCCCATCTCCGTATTCATACCGGTCGCATAGGTGATTGCCTTTCCCCTGCCGGTCGTAACAATCGTTCCCATGTATAAGGAAGTACTTTTTTCTCCCTGACCGGAACCTTTTTTGTTTGGCGAGTCTGCACTTTTCTCTACGGGAATGGACTCACCCGTCAGCAATGATTCATCCACGTGCAGGCTGTTTGCTTCAATTATAACTGCATCTGCAGGCACCCGGTCTCCAGACTCCAGAACGATCAAATCTCCTGGAACAATCTGTTCTGCCGGTATACTGCATAAAACTCCATCCCTGATCACCTTTGCAGCAGGTGCCGCAAGTCCCTTCAACGCTTCCATGGTTCTTTCAGTCCTGAATTCCTGGACAAAACCGAGGATTGCATTCACAACAACGATCGCAATAATCGTAATCGCTTCGGTCATTTCTCCCATAAAAGCTGAGATTGCAGTTGATGCAAGTAGAATAAGCACCATGAAATCACTGAATTGTTCAACAAGAATCTTGAATGCTGAAACCTTTTTCTTTTCGGTGAGAGTGTTTGGGCCAAACTTCTGAAATTTCTTTTTTGCTTCTTTTTCAGAAAGGCCCTTTTGAAACTTTCCCGTATATTCGGCATCTTGATGCACTGTTTCCAAAATTCCCAAAGTTCATCACCCCTTTTCCTCCTAATTTTATTCAATACAAGCAGGACTTAGACCATCAAAGTATACAGGCCCGGTAAGTTAATCTGATGATAGCTGCCTCCATTCTTAACACATTATGCTGTCCACTCATATACTAAAACGATGAATTAATAAGAAGGTAGATTTGCAGGAAAGATTTGATCCTGCAAATCTAGCAATGAACAGGAGATGATTGTAATGTTATTCTCTATTGCAATCCTGGCGATATCCCTGAGTCTGGATGCGCTGGGTGTTGGAATCGCCTATGGATTAAGAGGGGTCAAAATCCCCATCTTCCCCAAACTCGTAATCTGTGCCTTTTCCATATTGTATTCCTTCCTTGCTATCATTGCAGGGAAGTCCATGTCTTCCATTTTTTCTGCGTGGACTTCCAAATTAATCGGTATTTTGATTCTCGGACTCATGGGGTCATGGATCCTGCTGCAGTCATTTCTATCAAAGGATGCTCCCAAGGAAGCCAAACAAATAACAAGACAGACCCATGAGACGCTTTTCAAGTTTGTAATCAAATCCCTCGGAATCACCATCCAGGTCATAAAAAATCCTGTCCAGGGAGACATTGACCAGTCGGGTGTGATTGATTTTTCTGAAGCGGTCCTGCTTGGGCTGGCACTTTCCGTGGATGCCATCGGTGTCGGGATAGGCTGTGCCTTTACCGGGTTTTCTTCTATGTATATTCCTCTGGCAATCGGTTTGTTTCAACTAGCGTTTCTATACATGGGAACATTTGCAGGCGGTAAATTCAAACTCATGGAGGCTGTAAACGGAAAGATGATTTCAATGATCCCCGGTCTGCTCCTTATTTTCCTTGCGATTCTGAGGATTTACTGATGTTCTAAAGCTCTTGTCGGGAAAATAAAATATATTAGTACTTTTACATGATTGCTCCCAAATTTCTATAGTATTGAAAGTACCTCTTGAGTAGCGCCCTGCTGTCGGATTGGATTCTACTACAGGGCATTTTCATATAAAAAATGCGGTTGAATGGTGAGATCTATGGATTCAAGGAAACTACTGCTGATTGTTACCGATAAAGGAAAAAGGAATATGCTGCTGTCAATCGTTGCGTTCTGCATCATTATTTCAGCCTGTGCAGTTATTTTTACCTCCTTTGCTGATAACGTTCTGAAAGGGAAAAATATGATTATTGATCCCGGTCACGGGGGGATTGACCCCGGAACCAATGACGGAAAGACTTTTTTTGAAAAAGATATCAACCTTCAAATCTCTCAAAAGCTATGCAGAGACCTTGAATCTTACCAGGTTGTTACCAGTATGACCCGAAACGATGACCGTTCCCTGGATAACCAAATATCCGCAAACACAAGTCGGCACCAAAAGGATCTTATGGCAAGAGTAGAACACTTCAACAGCGGTACCTATGACTTGTTTATCAGTGTTCATGTAAACCGTTCATCCAACCCTCGCTCCATGGGACCCATGGTCCTTTACTCCCCGGACAATTTTGAGAGCAAGTACCTTGCCTATTGTCTGCAGCAAAGATTCAATGCCCATATAAAAAAAGTACTGGGAAAGGAAACGGAAAGAAAACCTGTGAAGAGCAGTTTTTATGTGCTGAAAAATTCAAGGATTCCGGGTGTGATTGTCGAAACCGGTTTTATATCCAACGCAGAGGAGAAAAAACTGTTGGCGGAGGAAAGTTATCAGGCGAAGCTTTCAAAATCCATATGTCTGGGAATCCAAGACTACTTTCAAAATATTGAAAAGGTTAAAACAGAAGGTTTTGATGCCGACGAACTCGATGAAGAGGACAGCGTTCCCTTTAACATCACCAATGAGATCCGCCTTGTTGAATATACTAACTAGCGTTGATTTTCTTTTTCTTCGTGTTCCAGCTTCTCCTTAAGAATCGCAATCTCTTGTGTAAGGGTTGTGATCTTTTGAGATTGCTTGGAGAACACCGTCGTCATATTCAAGCTGAAAATGATCAAATATACGAATCCCAATAAAAATAATACCGATGGAGCATATTTTATCTCTAAAAGCCGGGCAATTCTCTCAATAAAGTAAGGCGTACTTGATAAAATCAACATAACAAATCCAAAGAATATCCAAAGTAATGAATACTTTTCCAAAAGCTTGCTTTTCCTCACCAATTCCAATGTAACCAAGAGAAACAGAATACTAAAGGCGATTGAGAAACTATAAACATTCAACATCATGTCGCCTCACCCGAGCGCAGGGAATTGATGATCAGCGCCATGCTCACCTTAATCATATAGTAGACGGACTTCAAGGGTGTAATGGAAGACTTTCCGCTTTCTCTATTGAGCATTTCTACAGGAATTTCGCATACTCTGTAGTTCTTCTTAAACAGCTTTACCAAAACATCGACCTCAGGATAATCGGAAGGATAATTGCTTGCAAAAAACTCTATCACCTTGCGGTTTACTGCTCTAAATCCAGACGTGGTATCCTTAATATCATAATCCGTCAGAATATAGACAATCCATGAAAAAATGATCATCCCGATTCTCCGTGTAAAAGTGGATCTGTATGAAGTATCACTTATATATCTGGAACCGATCACCATATCATACTGCTCATCCAGGATTTTCGTTATCATTGCATTCAAGTAGACCGGATCATGTTGTCCATCTGCATCCACTTGTACTGCAATATCATATCCTTGGTCTCTTGCAAACCGATATCCCGTCTGCATGGCACCCCCAATTCCAAGATTAAAAGGAAGACTAATTACCCGTACGCCAGCCTTTAACGCTTCTTTGAAGGTAGCATCAGACGAACCGTCATTGATCACAAGGATATCTGCATCTGCATTTTCTTTTATTCTCGCCAGTACATTTCCAATACTTTTTTCTTCATTATAGGCAGGGATAATCACAAGTACCTTCTGTTTTCCCATTCTGCTGACTCCCGATTCATTCTTTTCTCAATACTATTTTTCTAAATTTCAGATGGTTTTAGTCACTAATCCTGTAAAAACATCTCCTGGCGGTTATATCTCCCCCTGTTTTTGGAAATATATATAGTTGGCTTGTATATCGTAAAGGGAACAAACTTTGATTTAAGGAAGGTTGGAAGTGAAAAACAAGAGTTATAGATTCAAATCACTTAGGAATAAACTTTCATTGAAACACCTTGTATTTCTTGAAATCATACTTGTCTTGATATTGTTTTCAATTGCTGTATTAATCCGCCTGAAGTATGTACTGACAATGAATCACCCTCCTCTTGTCACGGATGCATATAACTATGATGTGATGACGAAGCAGTTTCTTGAGAAAGGTTTTCTCGGATACCTGTCAAACAAGCCCAATGCTTATATCACACCGGGCTACCCCTTATTTCTTGCTGCCATATATTCCTTTTTTGGATATCAATCCGGAAGTCCGCTTCTACAGGTACGCATCATTCAAGCAATCCTTGGTTCATTAACCTGCATCATCGTCTACTTCATGGGCAAAAGACTGAAAAATAAAACAGTCGGCTTTATAGCAGGGTTCCTTTATGCCTTGTATCCGCCTTTTGCCTGGTCCAATACACTGATTCTGACCGAGACAATTTACAACTTCTTTTTCCTTGGCTATCTCTATCTTCAAACTAGAATTCTTGAAAACAAGTCCAGAATGCAATCTTTTCTTTGCGGTATCGTTTTTGCCCTGGCTGTTCTGATAAGACCTTTAATATTCCCTCTCCTAATTATACCCTTCATTTTGTCGTATTTTTTTGATAGCCGTCATGATAAAAGACTCGTCAATCTTTTTTTGTACGCTTTCGGAGGTATGGTATTGGTTATGTCTCCCTGGTGGATTCGCAATATCGTCGTAATGAACAAGTTTATCCTTCTGGCTACGCAAACCGGCAATCCCTTTATTGCAGGCTGTTTTCCTTACTTCGAAAACATGGACAATACGAGATATAATGTCAGCAATCAACTTTTGGAGGGGATACGGATCATTGCAGAAGGGTTTCGTACCAAACCCATTCTATATTTAAAGTGGTTTACCATCGGAAAGTTCAACTGTCTTTTCAGCTATCCCTGGTATTATGCCCCTGCAGAGTTTACATTTTTAAGATCCATATGGCTGATCCATTATGTCGCTCTTGTCCTGGGATGGCTTGGGGTGTTATATACCCTCGTCAGAAATAGATTAAGGCTCATCGGGCTGTATGTGATCTTTCTTACAGCGCTCCAATTTCTATTCATCCCTGATGCCCGATACGCATACTCCATCTTCCCGCTTCTAATGATTTTAACAGGGTATTTGGTAGATTATCTTCTGCTTCATTCCGTTGAGAAAACATAAAATTCTCTGTTACAAACAAAAAGTGACAAAGAATTTAGACCATCTTTATTTTGGTCATAGATTCTTTATCACTTCTATTTTAGCGGGATTTTATTCCTCGAATACCCGCTGAACACTATTCAGTTTTTGAAGCTCATCCATGATCAATTCTTTTTTGAAACCTTTAGGCATTATTATATGAAACTTAATCAAAACACTGTTTTCTTCAGGAATATTGGTAAACTCAATATTCTTGACAGAGATTTTAAGCTTTTTCAATACTGCGCTGTATTCTCCTATATACCCCGGGACATTCGAAGATAGGATACAGATATTCTTTGGCTTTGATGTTCGGGAAAAATTATCTTCCAGTCTCTTCAAAACAATGAGGGTAATATAAATGATCAACGTAGCAGCAATAGCGCCTTCATAAAATCCTATTCCTGCAGCGATGCCAACACAGGATACTGCCCAAAGGCTTGCTGCTGTCGTTAAGCCTTTCACACTGAAGCCTTCACGAATAATAGTCCCTGCGCCTAAAAAGCCGATGCCGCTGATTACCTGTGCACCAAGCCTTGCCGGATCAATGTTTGTCAACCCCTGGTAGCGCTTAAAAATAAATTCCGAAGTAATCATTACGAGAGCTGAACCGACACAGACAAGAATGTGGGTTCTGAATCCTGCCGGCCGATGCATGCTCTCTCTTTCATAACCGATAATTCCGCCGAGAATACATGCCAGCACCAGCCTGGCCATAAGAATTAGATAGAAAGAATACGAAGGGCCAAAAACAGCTTGAATTTGTTCTATTGTGACCAGTCCTTTCTCCGAACGATATTATTAACTCTAGTATAACACATCCATTGTTGGTTGTAATCATGAGCAATAAGATGAAAGGACACCAAAAGAAAAAGCAAGCAGTTTTTGCTTGCTTCTATTTGAATACTTTGCTGATCATTCCGGAAAACTTCACTTTTGAATCCTGGAAAAACTCTACTACCTTAAACCTTACTTTTATAGGGATTTCATCGTCGCTGGATGCAGATGTTATGATTCTATATTCTTCATCTGTCAGCGCATTTTTCAAGTCCTGCTTCACAGAATCGGGAACCGTTCCATGGGTTGCATCCACAAAACACAATGGTGGGAACAGTACACACCACCAGTTTGCTCCTGTTCCATTTCCGATCTCCACCTTTAACGCCTGATATTCACCGGCTGGAAGGGTTATGTCCCCATAAAGCTTGGTCGGGAATGCATAGGCTCCCAATCCTGCTTTAACGGAATAACTCTTTCCACCGTTTTTAACTTCAGTTCGTGCAATCTCTTCAATTCTAGGCAGTTTATCTCTGATAATAAACTTGGTCTCTTCAATATCTTTTGAATTCTTCAGTTCTTCCTTCATATAGTTTACAACAGCATCTCTTACTTTAAGCTTCAGGTCCTGATCTTCCGGAGAGTCGCTGTTGGCTACAACATGAAGCCGGATCAGGTTATCAGCCAACCCTTTATTGATATCCTGGGAATAGGACATCAATAGCAGCGCTGATGAAATGGTAATCAATGCAATAAATAAAAAGCCCAATTTTATATAATCAAATTTCTGATTCAATCTAAATCCCTTGAAAAAAAATAATACTTTACTCATCGTTTCCTCACACTCCAAAAAATCTTATCTATGATAAAAGTATTGTCAGGGTTAAAAGAATTTATACAGAAATATATTTTTTGTAAATTCAATAGCATTATTCCTGCCAAACAAAAAAGCAGGCAACCCATAAGGTTCCTGCTCTTTGATAAGTTTCTATTTGTTCTTTAATTTATCTACCGCTGCCTTTATGAAGCTTTTGAACAAAGGATGCGGTACATTGGGCCTTGATTTGAATTCAGGGTGGAATTGTACACCCACAAACCATGGATGATCCGGAATCTCAATCATTTCCACCAACCGCTCACTGGGAGAAACACCGGAGATTACCAGACCCTTGCTTAACAGAAGGTCTCTGTACTCATTATTAAATTCGTATCTATGTCTGTGCCTTTCATAAATCAAGCCTTCTTTGTATATGCTGTGGGCTTTTGTATCCTCTTTGATCTTGCAGGGATATAATCCCAGTCTCATGGTACCGCCCATTTCATCGATATCCTTCTGTTCAGGCATCAAATCAATAACAGGATATTTTGTGGTCTTGTCAAATTCGGAGCTGTGTGCGCCTTTTAATCCAGCAACGTGTCTAGCGAATTCGATCACCGCCATCTGCATACCCAGACAGATTCCGAAGTATGGGATCTTGTTCTCACGTGCAAACTTTGCCGCAACAACTTTTCCTTCAACGCCTCTATCTCCAAAACCTCCTGGAACAAGTATACCATCTGCTTTCAGAAGGTGATTCTTAACATTTTCTTCATCCAAATGCTCGGAATTGATCCACTTGATCCTTACGTCCGCGTCATTGGCAATTCCTCCATGCTTGAGGGACTCAACCACACTGAGGTATGCATCATGCAGTTCAACATATTTTCCAACCAATGCGATTGTGACTTCCTGAGAAAGATTTTTCTGTTTATTGACCATCTCCTGCCATTCTGTCAAATCCGGAGCCGAACAGTTTAAACTGAGCCTCTTGCAAACAAACTCTGCAAGACCTTCTTTTTCCAACATCAACGGCACTTCGTACAGGATCTCCGCGTCCAGATTCTGGATGACTGCATCCCCCGGAATATTACAGAACAAGCCGATTTTATCTTTCATTTCTTTTGAAATGTGCTTTTCAGTACGGCATACAATGACATCCGGCTGGATACCGATACCACTCAATTCCTTTACACTGTGTTGTGTAGGCTTTGTTTTCAATTCACCGGATTTGCTAAGATATGGAACAAGGGTAACATGGATATACATTACGTTTTCTCTGCCGACATCCGTAGATACCTGGCGTATAGCCTCAAGGAATGGTAAGCTTTCAATATCGCCGACAGTTCCACCGATTTCTGTGATAACTACATCTGTATGATCAGACTTTCCGACTCTGTAGATTCTTTCTTTAATTTCGTTGGTAATATGCGGAACCACCTGTACGGTTCCTCCGAGGAAGTCCCCTTTTCTTTCCTTGTTGATGACGGACCAATAGATTTTTCCTGTGGTGATATTACTGTTCTTACTCAGATTCTCATCGATGAACCTTTCGTAATGTCCAAGATCAAGGTCTGTCTCTGCACCGTCATCCGTTACAAATACTTCGCCATGCTGATATGGACTCATTGTACCGGGATCGACATTGATATACGGGTCAAACTTCTGTATCGTCACATGAAGTCCCCTAAGTTTCAAAAGTCTCCCAAGAGAAGCGGCGGTAATCCCCTTACCTAGACCCGAAACAACTCCACCGGTTACAAATATGTATTTTGCTGGCATGATTCTAATCCTCCCAAAAAATGGATTCAGCCATTTTCTGGGTTTAACTCAGTGAACGGCTGAATAAATCTATAGTATGTTAAATTTATTATAAACATTCAAAACACAACTTACTTAATATATTTTATATTCGACATTTTGCAGTGTCAATAGAAAATTAAAGTTATCGTGATCAGTTTACCAACCGGACACTTCTTAAACCATAATCTGCCTGTACATCACTAGTTTCTCCGCTTGTGACAGTTTTTACAAACCGCCCTGTAATTTTAGTATGCCCTCCGTCTACATCTACATCCTCCAAGAAAAATGATGCAAATCCGACAATTTTTACACTACTTCTTCCATGGACCTCCAGAGAATCCACAATAATTACGGTAATAATCCTGGGGCAATCCGGCTGAAAATTGTCGAATGTACATCTGGGAGAATGATTGCAGTGATTAATCAGTGTTTGAACTCCATATTCGGTAGGTCCTCTCATGTTTCCGGGCTCAGTATCGACTTCATCTCCAACCCCTAAATGGCCATTGTATCCATGAATAATATTGCCTCTATAGTTATTGGCACCATTCCCTCCAAGTGCCAATGCTCCGTAATTTCCGCCTCCACCGCTGCCGGCGCCTTCCTTCAGGGTATACCGCTGACCAAAAACTAAAGTTTGGTTTTCTATTGCAAAAGGTCTTACACCGGAGCTAACACCTGTCACTGGTGTGGCTTTTGCAACAGCATAGGCTCCGACATTCCCGTTGCTGATTCCTAACACTTTGGCGAAGAAATAATCTATAGTCTTTTCAGTTTTAACATTGATACTCTTCCCATCTGCTGAAACTATGACCTCTGCATTATTTATATCGACACCGTTTTTTTGCAGATATTCCTTTGCTACACAATCCGCATTTGGCCTATCGTACACAAGTTCCTGTGCCCCAGCTAGAGCCGCTGCATCGGTTGCATTTACAAGTACAGCTTTTTCATTCATCGCCAGGCCTAGATCTACTGCAATGGAGGCAAATCCGATCAATACTACCAGAGAAGCTGCAAAAAGTACTATGGATGTGCCTTTCGTACTACGCAAATCGATGGTTCTTTTCATCAAAGTCACCCCTTCAATAGAGTATCCCAACTTAATTGTAACTCTTTTGAAGGATCGAGGCATGATGCGTGGACACCATCTTGCATCATGCCAGATACCTATTTGTTTTGTAGTGATTATTGACTATAAAAACAAAAAAAGCGTTAGCTCGTCAATTGTACTGAGCCAACACTTTTTTTGTCATTACTTATTTAATATTTCTACTGCTTTTGTATATTGCTTGTCAATATCAATAATCAGTTTATCAAGTTTGTCATTGAGCGCCTTTTGTGTTGAGAAATCCATCACACCATAAGGTGATAGGCCATTGTCTTTCTGGAATTTCATGATAGCATTATAGGTCTTTGCATCAAGTTTTGTGTCCGGCTTGTCAATATCATATCCGCTCATCAGTAGAATTTTTTCTGCATTTAAAACATCAATGCCTTCTCCACCTAGCGTAGGTTTAACAGTCTTTGTAAGCTTCTGAATGTTATTAACGTCCAGATCTTTAACTATAGCGTAGTCATCTACTTTTACATCCGGGTCAAGTCCTACATTATTAATTACCCTACCCTTTGGAGTGATATATTCTCCAACAGTAATTTTTGACCAACCAATGACATCGCTATTTAAGGGTTGTACCTGATACTTGTTGATCAGTTCAAACGCATCCAATAGCTTTACACCCAACTTCTTTTCATATTTCGCATAAGCTTCAGGTGTCAGCATCGGAATAATTGTTTGCACTACAGACTTACCGAATGTTTTCGTTCCGACAAGAGTTCCTGCATTTGTGTCCTGAACCGCTCCAGCAACAATTTCTGAAGCACTTGCACTCATTTTATTAACTAGAAGTACTAGTTTATATTTGGTTGATTTCAATGATGAATTATACTGCTTGTCCTGATAGTAATCTGACTTATAATCCAACTTGGTGATAGGTCCTTCAGGAACAAAATGTCTCGCTACATCAATCGCCTGATCGAGCTCTCCTCCTGGATTATTTCTTAAATCAAGCACTATCTTTGTGATATTGTTCTTATCCATTTCACTTAGCGCTTGAGAAACATTTTCATCCGTATTTGCGTTAAAAGACTCAATTTTGATATAACCAATCCCGTTTCTGATATCATAAGTTACTGGGCTCACTTTGATTTCAGCCCTTTGAAGCTTTACACTTGTAACATTGGTCTGTCCGCTTTTGATAATTCCAAGGGTGACTTCTGTTCCTTCGTCGCCCTTGATCCATGTAACTGCTTCGTCTATTGTTACGCCAATTAAGCTTTTCCCATCAACGCTTACAATCTTATCTCCTGGAATGATACCAGCCTTTTCCGCCGGTGATGCAGCAAAAACCTTGGTGATTAAAATGTAGTCATCCGACTTGTTTACTCCCACTCCAATGCCATAGTATTTCCCACCCACATCACTTAAGAATTCTTCTGCTTCCTTGGGATCAAAAAATACCGAATACTTGTCCATGGTATTAAACATGCCTTTTAAAGCGCCTTCTATCAATTGTTGATCCGTTACTTCCCCTTTATACTTTTCCTTGATCATATCCATAACGCTTTTTAGATATTCAATATTTTTTTGTGAAGCAGTATCCTCTGCAAAAGCTGTTTGAGGAAGAACAAGTGTCAAAACCAGAGTTATTGCTAATACTATTTTTAAGACCCTTTTACTCATTTAGATTCCCCTTTATATTTAGTATAAGTAATTTTGAGATATCCGACTTAATCACAAGATAAAACTAAGCAAGCCAAAAGTTTTTCTTCACCACCCCAATAACAAGTCGATATCTTGTTTTTCTAATTTCTTTTCATATATTTTAACATTAAGCCAAAGAAAAAGCGACTTTTTCAAGGCGCTTTTCCCAAGAAATTTGTGGAACTAATAGTTAACAATATGCTGTTTATAATCCCTTTTGATACCGTCACGCATATATGTGACAAA